>NZ_ANAH02000022.1 GCF_000335475.2 Cystobacter fuscus DSM 2262
GTCGCCGCGCAGGCTGCAGGCCCAGCCGGCGCAGCGCGGGCGCCCGCTCCCCCAGCAGCTGCACCGGTTCTTCGGCAGCCAGGGCGGGCGCAAGGAGCGCTACGCGACGCTGCTCGTCGAGGCCCTCGCCCCGTCGGCACTGCCGGCACCGCTGCTGCACGCACTCGCCGGAGCATAGGAAGGACAGGAGCCCTCTTGGGCGTAGCGGGCGGGAGCAGAGCGGGAGATGAGGGACGCGGACGGGGAGCCCATGAGCCGCACGCCGGGCCGGCGCAGAAGCTTTTCATCTCCAGCAGACACACGCCAGCCCAGCCCAGCCCCCTTCCCAGGAGGGGCGCGGCAGGGGCCTGGCTCTCTTTGCTGGCTGTGGCGGCTCGAGCTTCAACACCCCGCGCTCTGGGGCCGCCCTCGCGCAGGGGCCAGGTGCGCACTCGCCGGGGGCTACCCCAGGTGCTCCACCATCGCTCTCTCCCCTGCTGCTCCCTTCACCTCCGCCAACACCCGCCGCCTGCCTCCACTCCTCTCTCTGGCGAACACTTCCACCGCGAATCTCCTGCGCAGTCGTTCTGCCCAGTCCACTCGCGCCGTCCTCTCCCTCCTCGCTTCCTTCCTGGTCTCTGCCTCAAGCGCCACTCTCTCCTTCTCTCCTGCTTGGGGGAGCGAACGTCCTGCGCAGCAGGCCGGCCCAAGCCAGTCGTGGCGTGCTCCTCTTCATCGGCTCCTCCACCATCTCTGCCAACGGCGGCGGATTCGCTTCTTCCGACCGTGCATCCATCCTCGCTTGAGGGAGGCGTAGGCAGAAGCGCTTGATTTCCCTCGTATTTTTTCGCCCCGAGGGGCCAGTAAATCGGCTCTGCACGGGAGCCCGCAGATTTTCTGCATGATTTCCCTCCTCGTCGGCTCATTCAATTTGAGGGGGACCTGCTCGGCCCCACGAAGTCGACCCGGGACGAGCCGAACACCCACTCATGCTGCACTGGGGAGCCAACAGATGACTGCTCCCCGTGGACGCGCAAGCACAACAGAGCCATCGGTACGCGCTCCATTCGAAGACCAAACGGCTTCCACCCGATGTCCCAAGAAAGAGAAGACATGCAAAACAAGATCGTCCTCGTCTCTGCTGGTTTCCTGCTCGCCGTAACCGGTTGTGGTGGCCCGGTGGACAGCCACGAGATGGAATTGGGCAGTGACACGAAGGGGCTCGGGCGCCCCGCTCAGCACTGCGTCTCCAAGGCCTTCGCACAGCCGATGGGCCTTCCCGCTCCCGAGAAACTCCCGGCCACCCAGTTCGAGTGCTTCAATACCTTCGCGGACGCCATCGCCCATGCGAGCAAGGGCGCCGTCCAGCTCCCCGCGAACGCCACGCCCCAGAACCTCAAGCAGGAGGACGAGGACCTGATGGTCGCCGCGGCGAACATCATCGCCGTGGAGTACGATGCCAACAACTTCACTGGCCCCACGTGGACCATCCAGAGCGACGTCACCTGCTCGATGGGGTACATGATCGGCTCTCCAGCCACGCCGCCTGGCTGGGACAACGTCATCTCGTCCGCACGATCCTACGCGGGGTGCAACAACGCGTATCACTACGAGAACGCCAATTACTCGGGCGCGTCCACCAACTGCTTCTCGACCTGCAGCTTCGCCAGCTTGTTGATGGACAACCAGACGTCGTCCATCATCTGGGCTCCGTAGAGAGCCCCTCCCGCATCTCGGCAGTCTCCCCCATCCGAGGCATGCCTGAGATGCATTCTGGGTAAGGGACTGCTGAGCGCGGTAGAGCCGGAGCGCTCCTTACACGCGCTTCGGCCATGCCGCGCCACCCTCCGCAGCCGCTCCACCTCTGCTTGCGTGGGCGGCGGCAACGCTTCGAAGCACACGGACCTATCCAGAGCACAGTTCGACCCTGACGCTGTCTCCAACATGTCTCCACGACAGGAGGGGCCCCCGGGGGACACATGGGACTGCCAGGGACTTCCCCGTGGACTCGAAGTGCCCGGGTTCACTCGCGATTGCTCGAAAGGCGTGTGCCGTCGCGAGTTTGGGGCACCCCTCCTCCACGGGTTCGAATCCCGTCGGGGACACAAAAGCCGAGGCCGGAAGCCGCTGAAATCTCAGTGGTTTACGGCCTTGGTGTTTTCAGGCCCAGACCCGTCTCCAGAATGTCTCCACGCTGGAGACTCTCTCCGCCCCTCCTCCAGCATCTGGATGGCGCGGTGCGCCCCACCCGCTTCTGGGCGGCGGCCATCCACGAGCGGACCGTCTGCTGGACACTGGGGTACCCTCCTCGCGGTAGAGCACCCCTTCTCCTGACCATGCACTGAGCCCAAAGGAATACAACCGCCCATGAACATCGTCATCACCGGAGCCAACCGCGGCATCGGCTTGGAACTGGTGCGCCAGTTCCTCGCGCGCGGAGACACCGTGCACGCTGGCGTCCGTGACCCCGCGAGCGCAGCCGAGCTCACCGCGCTCGGGCAACAACACGCGGGCCGTCTGAGCATAGGAAGGACAGGAGCCCTCTTGGGCGTAGCGGGCGGGAGCAGAGCGGGAGGTGAGGGACGCGGACTTGGAGCCCATGAGCCGCACGCCGGGCCGGCGCAGAAGCTTTTCATCTCCAGCAGACACACGCCAGCCCAGCCCAGCCCCCTTCCCAGGAGGGGCGCGGCAGGGGCCTGGCTCTCTTTGCTGGCTGTGGCGGCTTGAGCTTCAACACCCCGCGCTCTGGGGCCGCCCTCGCGCAGGGGCCAGGTGCGCACTCGCCGGGGGCTACCCCGATCCTCGCGTTGAGCAGCTCGATCTGGCGGATAGGCGGGAGAGAGGCCGTGTGGAGGGTGAGGGCTGGTGCAGAGGGGCCGAGAAGGGCCGCTGACGGAGGCCGCCCGAGCACTGCGCCAGGCCAGTGCAGAGGCCGCACAGCCCCCTTTGGGTACACGCCTGCTCAGGCCGCGCTCCCCTCAGGGGCGAGGCAGTGGGCTTGGGCCTGTGGGCCACCGCGGCCTGGCGCTCAACACCACGCGAGCTGCGCTGGCCCCTGCGCCGAGGCCCGCTTCGCAGGCCGCGTAGGTAGTTGCATGTGCTCCAAAATCGCGCGCACCCCACCGGGTGCCGTCAGGTACGCCAGCACCTGGCGCCTGCCTCCACAGCGGGCGCAGGCGAACACGTCCAGCGCGAACGTCCTGCCCAGCAGCCCGGCGAGAGTCCAATCGTGGCGCGCGCTCCTTCTTCGGCTCCTCCACCGTCACGGCCATTGACGGGCGCTCCTCCTCCGGCTCCGCAACGGCGTCTCACGGGTCGTCTGGATGAGTACAACCCCACCGTGTACCTGGTGTGGGGCAGGCTCCTTGCGCGCAATCATCACCCTGTCCTGGCGGGTATGTACTTGCTGTTGTCGGGGATGGCGACTCCCGAGGAGCGCGTGCTGTGCGAGCGGTTCAAACAACGGTGTCAAACAACGGTGTCAGAAGATGCACCCGAACCAGGTCGTCGCGGCGTTTCCCAGGTCCATCCGGACGCGGCGGGCACGGTGGCGCTTTCCCGAACAGGTGTACACGGATCTCGCCGAGGTGCCCTGTCCCGCGTGGTGGCGTCAACGCCCGAAACGGCCCTGAGTTGATCAATCCCTTCTCCGCCGTGGAATGACGCGCCCTGACGAGCGAGCGGAGGTCGCCGCGCTGGACGCACTGCGTCCACTCGGAGCACAAGCAGACAATCCGGAACACCACGACAGGGCCTTCACATCGGTGTCTCGATCGTGCATTGTGAGCGTTAACATTCGTCGATCCGGAACACACGAAAAGGGGCCCCCATGTCGAGACTCACGTGGCGTCGAGCGTTGCGATGGTGCCTTACCTGGCTGACCGCGGCGCCTCTGGCCCTCGCCCTGCTGGTCGCCATCGGCCTCTCCCCCCGGGCCGAGGCCGCCGAATCCTTCACCGGCTATCTCATGGTTCATTTCATCGGCGAGGGGCCTGAAGGGGAGCAGATCTATTTCTCCCACAGCCGCGACGGGTTGAGGTGGCGAGACCTCAATGGAGGCCGGCCCACCCTGCTCACCACGATTGGCACCCGGGGCGTGCGAGATCCCACGCTGGTCCGCTCCCCGGCGGGAGACCGGTATTGGATCGTGGCGACCGACCTGTGCATCGGCTGCGGCACCTCCTGGGGGCAATCCATCGACAATGGCAGCCGGAACCTCGTGGTGTGGGAGTCGACGGACCTGATCAACTGGTCCGCGCCCCGTCTGCTCAACGTCGCCTCCGCCATCTCCGATGCTCGCAACGCCTGGGCTCCGGAGGCCATCTGGAACCCGGCGACCAACGACTACGTCTTGTATTGGGCGAGCAACGTCCCGGTGAACGGACGGACCAAACACCGCATCTTCTACGCGCGCACCAGCGATTTCCGCACCCTCACCCAGCCGCAGGCCTACATCACGCCCCCCGGGACGGACGAGATCATCGACACGCAGATCATCGCGACCCCGACCAGCCCGAACGGCTATCGCTATTACCGCTCGAGCGCGACCGCGGGGCAGATCACGGTCGATGCCAGCAATGACATCCTCAGCGGCTGGACGAACCTGGGCAACCTGTCGCGCGCCGGGTATTCCAATGGTGCCACCCCGGGCACGATCGTCGTGGAGGGCCCGATGTGGGCACAGTCCAACGACGGCAGCGGGTGGAACCTGTGGCTCGACCAGTTCGCCACCGGGCGCGGCTACACCCCGGTCGCCACGAACGCTCCGGGCAACCTGGGCTCCTACTGGGGCCGTTCGGCGGGCGAGATCGACCTCGGCGCCACCACCAAGCGGCACGGGTTCATCATGAACCTCACCGCCGCCGAGGAGAGCCGGATCCTCGCCCAGTGGGGCAGTGCCACCATCAGCCGCCTGCGCTCCTACAACTTCTCCGACCGCTACATCCGTCACGCCGCCTTGCAGGGCCGCGTCGATGCCAATGTGCAGCCGTCCGAGGACGCTCAGTTCCGCGTGCGCACCGGCTGGGTGGGAGGCTCCGACTCCGTGTCGTTCGAGTCGGTCAATTTCCCCGGCTACTACCTACGCCACTCGGCCTTCGAGATCGTGCTCGCGCGCTACGACGGCTCGGCCCAGTTCCGCGCCGACGCCAGCTTCACCCGGGTCGCGGGGCTCGCCGACGCGAGCGCCTCGTCGTTCCGCTCGGTGAACTTCCCCGAGCGCTACCTGCGGCACTACAACCAGAAGCTGCGGATCGATCCCATCGACAGCAACCTCGCGGCCGCCGACGCGACCTACCGCGTGGTGCCCTGAGGGCCCGTTCGGGCCGGCCGGAATTCCCCCCCGGCCGGCTCGAACACCTCACCTACCGGGTCCGACGCTCCTGCCGCTCGCGGGCCTCGGTCTGCTTGCGGCGCGAGGCCTCGGCGTGGGACTCGGGCGGCACCAGCGCGTGGGGGCCCCGGCCGATCAAGTCCTCCCGGCCCGCCCAGAGAGGGTGTCAAAGAACTCGAGCGACGCGACCTGGCACCACCCGCGGCGGGAAGGAGAAAGGCGGAAAGGGCGCTGAGAAATCCCCTCGCCCCCAGCGAGCCGCCGCCTCTCGGAACGCCGCGACGAAAGTCCGGTACTGCTCACGCAACTCCCGCAGCGCCTGGCTCGTGGAGGCATGCCCCAAAGGCCGCGGGCTGCGCTTGAGGTGCTCGGGCCGGGTATGCGGGTGCTGGGCCCTCACGGCTCGCACACCGAGGACGGGCTTGTTCCTTGCGCGAGCCTCTACCTCCACTTCCTCCACCAGGGCCCGCACCGCACGCTGCCTCTCTTCCTCCCCCAGTCCCTTCCAGCACGGCAGGGGCGCCAGCTCCAACGCCACCGGCTCGGCCCATTCCTCGGCGAAGCGCCCCTCCCCCACTGCCAGCTCCTCGCTTCCCCGTTTGCTCCAGCGCTTCGTCCAGTTGAACCACCGGAACAGCCGCCGCGTCGACCCCAGCAACTGCGGCAGACACGTCAGGCCCGGCCATTCGGCGCTCCGCTCCACCAGCCCCTCCTTCACCCCGTGGGCCAGCACGTAACGCAGCCGGCCCACCAGTGCCGTGTCGTCCAGCACCGGCTCGGCCGAGTAGCGCCTCTCCCAGAAGCCGCCGCTCCAGTCCACCAGCCTCCCCACCTTCTTGGACAGGTTGGCTCTCAGGTACTGCATGAAGGAGGCGAGCGCGGCACCGCGTGCCCACACCAGCTGAAGCCGACAGGACATGCCCACCGAGAGGCCCGCGTCCGACGTGGCCGCCCATGAGTCGGAGCGCTCACCACGTCCGCCATGTTGCACGTATGTCGCAGGAGACTGCGGAATGACCTGGAACAGAGCGGGACAGGAGGGGTGGCGACGCCCAAGCATTCCAGGCGGTTGCGAGGTAAGGGCGCGATTCTGCTGGGAGTTTCGCATCGCCCGGCGTGGGTTCGATTCCCACCGCCTCCAAAGCGGAGGGGCCGAGGAGGGCCGCGGACAGAGGCCGGTCGAGCAGTGCGCCAGGCGGGTGGAGAGGCCGCGCAGCCCCCTTGAGTAGGCTGCGCTGCGCATCGCTCGAGGACAGCTCAGCCACTGCCACGTGGAGATGGGGCTGGCCGTGTTCCACGGCATCGTCACCGCCCATGGCGGCCGAAGAGAAGTGGAGAGTACGCCGGGGAAGGGCTCCTGCTTCACCCTGCATCTGCCTCGCGTCCCGCCCCCACCCGAGAGCGCCCGCTCCTCGCCGGCGGCTCCCATGCAGCCCCCTCGGCCGTCGCCCTGAACGCTGGTGCCGGACGGCGTTCAGGAGTGGGTGGCTTGCCTGGCTTCGAGCGCCGATGGGTTGAAGCCTTTTGCCAACAGCCATATCGGCATCAGGATGATCTCGAAAACCATGACCGGAATGGCGAGAATCGCTCCTCGGCCGCTCGGCGAGGTATCGATAACACCCAACAAAGGAAGTATGGCCATTGGCAACAACATGGCGTACCCAACGACACCGACCGCGGAAACGGGCCGTGGAACGAGCCGGGACTTCCACAGCAAGCTGGCAAGAATGACGCCGCCAAGACCCAGGAAAAACAACATCATGGGCGTCAAACACAGATACCTGGCCTGTTTGAGCAACAAGCCCGCCGTTTGATAATGGGCGGCATCCGCCGCGCCCGAGCTGATGTACTCCTGGCTCAGCGGGATGAGCAACAAGGCGCAGACGACGCCAATGACCAGGAAGACGCACTCCAACATCCGCATGCCCACGTACCCGAGGGCCAGGCTCTCATCGTGCTTCCTGAGGAGTGGAAACATGAGAAGCCCGATGAAGACAATGCCAATGTCATTGAGCAGCCAGAGGAGCACTCCGCTGACGACGGAGGCGCTCCTGGAAGAAACCGTGATCAGATAGTCAGGCGTATCGACGACGGAGTCCAAGAGCGTGCTGCCGGCGACACTGCCAAAGGCCGTGATCAAAAACAGGGAAGCGACCAATATTTCTGTTCTTCGGTGGGTTGCTTCGAGCGTCATGCATTGCTCCTGGTGGGCGGACATCACCCTACCCGTGCGAAAACAGGCGCCCAACGGGTGTTTTCGGGACACCTGCGTGCAAAAATGTGCGCATGGACTGGGACGACCTTCGCTACGTGCTGGCGATCCACCGCGAGAAGACGTTGTCCGGTGCCGCCGCCACCCTCGGGGTCTCCCGGACCACCGTCGGGCGGCGCCTGAAGGAGGCCGAGGATCGGCTGGGCGTCCGGCTCTTCGACCGCACCGAAGAAGGCTTCGCGGCCACGGCTGCCGGCGACGAGCTGGCCGAGACAGCGGTGCGCCTGGAGGCGGAGATCCACCTTGCCGAGGGGCGGCTTCTGGGCCGCGACGCCGAGCTCCGCGGGCGGCTGCGGGTCTCGACGGTGGACTTCGTGTTCACGGGTTTTCCCGAGGTGTTTTCCAGCTTCATCCAGCGCTATCCGGGAGTGGAGGTGACCCTCGGCGTGACCCATGAGCAGGTCTCGCTCATTCGCCGCGAGGCCGATGTGGCGCTGCGTCTGGACAACAATCCGGCGGATGGCCTGGTGGGCCGCCGCATCGGTCGATTGCAGTTCGAGGCCTACGCCGCGCGTTCACTCGTCGAGCGGGTGGGTCCCGGTGCCACCCTCGCGGACTTCCCGTGGCTCCATTCGGACGAGCGCTCCGACGGGCGTTGGCTCGATGACTGGCTGGCCCGGAACGCACCGGGGGCCAAGGTGTCGCTGCGTTCCGACGACTTCGCGGTCCGCCGGCGCGCGCTCTCGGCCGGCATGGGCGTCACCTTCCTGGCGTGCTTCGACGGCGACGCCGATCCAGGGCTGGTGCGCGTGGGGGCCCGCCTTTCCGACGAGGCGCGCGATCTCTGGGTGCTGACGCTGCCCGAGCTTCGCAACAACAGCCGCATTCGTGCCTTCATGGACCACGTCTACGACGCCTTCCAACCCCATCAACGCGCGCTAGAGGGGGCGCTCACCCCGGCCCCGTGAGCCAGGCCCGCTCTGGGAGTGCCAGGCGGCGGGGTCGATTCCCGCCGCCTCCATCCCGAGAAGCTCAGCAAGGTCAAGGGCAGCTCAGAGCCAGCTCGGGCTCTCGCGGCCGAGGCCCTTCAAGGCCCGCTCCGCCGCCTTCACACCGAACCAGTTGGCCTCCTCGAAGAGCGCCAGTCCTCCCAGGTCCGAGTGCGCGAAATGGAGCTGCTCGCCCAGGCTCTCCTGGGCGGCGAGGCGCTCCGGGCCCCACAGGAAGCCCGGCACGGGGCGCACCATCGCATGCCCCCAGCGCATGACCTCCAGCCGCCGGGCCCGCGAGGCGATGCCGGGATGCGCGGGCATCAAGTCGGCCATCACCAGCCCCTCCCAGTCGCCATAGCTCGCGGAGAGCACCTTCTGGCGCTCGGCCTTCATGTCCAGGCCCGCCATGGGCAGATACCAGGTGAGCACCGTGGGCCCCTGCTCGTCCATGCGCAGCCGCTGGTGCGTGGCCACCACGTAGCCCAGGCTGCGGCTCTCGTAGAGGACGTTGTCCCAGGACAGCGGAAAGCCGCGCGACAGCGGTGCCTCCGACAGCGTCAGGTTGGCCACCACCCACGGCCCATACTGGAAGGCACCGAGCCACTCGGGACGCCGCTCCCGCCAGGGCGCCACCAGGTGCGCGGCCACGAAGCGCGGACACGCCAGCACCACCTGCCGGGCCCGCCACGCCCGGGGCCGTCCCGTGCCCGCCTCCACCGCGTCCACCCGGCAGCCGTCCGGCCCCGGCGTCACCGTGTGCACCAACACGCCCGGCTCCACCTGCCCCGGAGGCAGCGCGGACAGGAGCTGGTGCACCAGGCGGCCATTGCCCTCGGGCCAGCTCAGGAAGCCCTCGCTGCGCTCCCCCTGCCCGTTCTGCCGGGCGGCGAAGTACCAGATGCCCGCCCACGCCGACACGCCCTCCGCCGTGGTGCCGTAGTCATCCCGGCACGCGTAGTCCACCAGCCACTTCAGCCGCGGCGAGCGGAAGCCCTCCGCCTCCAACCAGTGCGCGAAGGAGAGCTTGTCCAACGCCGTCCACTCGGCGTCATCGCTGGAGAGCGCCGTGGGCACCGCGAAGGCCTTGCGCCCACGCCCATCCCGCGCCGCCGCGAAGGCGTTCATCCGTGCCTCGAAGCGCCGCAGCTGCTCCAGGTCCTCGGTGCTGGCCCCCGCGCGCAGGTACAGGCCCTCGTACCACTCGCCCCGGTAGAAGATGCGCTCCTCGGGCTCGCTCACGAGCAGGGTCTCGTCGAAGGTGGGCTGGCCCTGGTCGTCCACGCCCGTCACCGCGTCCATCTCGCGCAGCAGCCGCATCACCGGGCCCGCGTCCACCAGGGGCGCCGGCAGGTAGTGCGCGCCCCACGGGTAGGCGGACACCGCGTTCTTCCCCGAGCGCGACGTGCCGCCCGCCTCCGCGTCCAGCTCCAGCACCCGCACGTCCTTCACGCCCGCGGCCGCCAGCCGCCACGCCGCGCTCAGGCCCGCCACCCCGCCGCCCACCACCAGCACGTCCACCGGCTGGGCCTCGGCCGCGAGCGGGAGCGGGCCCGCGCGCAACCGGTGGCCCGTGTCCACCACCCGGTCCACGAGCGCTCCGGGCACGGGCTCGCGCGGGGCCGTCTTGCGGCACGCGCTGGCCGCCACGGCCGAGCCGAGGAACGCGGCCACCAGCTCCCGCCGCGTCAGTTCCACCGCCGCCACTCCTCCTCGTAGTAGTGGACGAGCACCTGGTTGTTCAGCCGGTTCACCTCCGTGGGCAACGGGCCCATGTCCGGGGGGAACAGGAAGAGCGAGGCGTGGGTCTCCTCGGAGAGGAAGCGCAAGCCCTCCACCAGCGGCCGGCGCGGCGGCGTGCGCTCGTGGGCGACGAGCACGTAGCCCCACTCGCCGAACGAGGGCACCAGGGCGTGGTAGGGCTGGGTCCAGAAGCCCGCCGCCGCGAGCGTGGTGTTCACGCACCAGAAGGAGCGCCGGGCGTAGAGCGGCGAGGTGCTTTGGATGACGGCCACCCCGTCCGGCGCCAGCCGCTTCTTGAGCAGCCGGTAGAAGCCCGTGGTGTACAGCTTGCCCAGCGCGAAGTTGTTCGGATCCGGGAAGTCCACCACGATGACGTCCCAGGGCTCGCCGTGCTCACGCAGGAACTCCATGGCGTCGGTGTTGACGACGTGCATGCGCGGATCCGCGAGCGAGTGCGCGTTGAGCTCGGCCAGCTCGCCGTAGCGCGTGGCGAGCCCGGTCATCGCCGGATCCAGGTCCACCAGGGTGAGCGTCTTCACCTCGGGGTACTTGAGGATCTCCCGCGCCGCGAGCCCATCCCCGCCCCCGAGCACCAGCACGCGCTCGAGCTTGCCCGCGCGCACCAGGGCCGGGTGCACCAGCGCCTCGTGGTAGCGGTACTCGTCCACGCTGGCGAACTGGAGGTTGCCGTTGAGGTAGAGCGAGAAGCCCCGCTTGCCGCGCGTGAGGACGATGCGCTGGTAGGGCGAACTCGACGCGTGCACCACCTCGTCCGTGAAGAGGTGCTCCTCGGAGAAGTTGCTCAACCGGTCGCCCAGGACGAGCCCCACCATGAGCAGCAGGCTGAGCCCCACCGCCTTGACGCGCAGCCTTCCCGGGTGGGCGAGCACCGGCGCCAACAGCCACGTGCTCCACAGGCCCACCAGGGCGTTGAGCAGCCCGAAGAGCAGCGACGTGCGCACCAGGCCCAGCCTCGGCACGAACAGCAGGGGGAAGCTGATGCTCGCGGCGAGCGCGCCCAGGTAGTCGAACGTCAGCACCCGGCTGACCAGGTCCTTGAAGGCGAGCTGGTCCTTGAGCAGGCGCAAGAGCAGGGGGATTTCCAGGCCCACCAGGGTGCCGATGAGCAGCACGCTGCCGTAGAGCACCACGCGGAACACGTCCGTGAGCGCGAAGGTGAGGAAGAGCAGCGGCGCGCAGAACCCTCCCACCAGGGCCACGCCCAGCTCCACCTCCACGAAGCGCTGGGCCACGCCCCGATCGATGAAGCCCGACAGCCAGCTGCCGATGCCCATGGCGAACAGGTAGCAGCCAATCACCGTGGAGAACTGGGTGATGGAGTCACCGAGCAGGTAGCTCGCCAGCGCGCCGATGATGAGCTCGTAGATGAGCCCACAGGTGGCGATGACGAGGACGGTGACGAAGAGGAGCGTCTTGTTCACGGTGGAAACGGCCCGCCGCGAGGCGTCAACCCGAGATGGCCGCGGCCACGATGATGGCCAGGCCGATGATGAAGGAGCCCATGACGATGCCGAGCGCGGTGTTCTGGTCGACCTCGAGCTCCTTGTGCACGTCGAACGGCATGATGAAGCGGAACACGTACAGGCCCGCCACGAACACCGCCAGCCCCACCAGCGAGTACACGACGCTCGCCAGCAGGTTGTCCAGGTTCACCAATACGGCCAGCACACCCATCCGCATCACTTCCCTCCCATGAAACCGCCACTGCGGTAGCGCGATCCGCCAACGAAGAAGAAGCCGCCGCCCGAGCCGCGAGAAGAAGACGTCACCGTGCCCCGCTCCGCGCGGGTGAACGGCTCCCAGCCCCGGTACGCCATCAGCGCGTAGAGCACGACGATGATTCCACCGATGAACTTCATGACGCCTCCCTCACTCTCCCGAGCCGGAATCCAGGTTGCTCTCCGCCCAACGTGATGTCTCGAAGCTCGAGGCGCGGAAGACCGCGAACAGGGGCAGCACCCACAACACCACCAGCGCCCAGAAGAACCAGAGCGCGCGCGGGGTATCGCTCACGAGCTTCATCGTATAGCTCTGCCCCTGGGGCGTGCCGTCGAAGAGCGCCTGGGTGCGCAGCACATAGCGTCCGGGAGGCACCGAGGACAGGTGCTCGGTCTCCATCCGGTTTCCCTCGCTCCAGGAGCCATCCGAGTCGCTGCCGGAGTAGTAGCCCACCTCCTCGTAGAAGCCGATGACGTCGCCGCTCTGCTCGTTGACGAGCTCCGCCTGCACGCCCAGCCAGGAGTTGTTCACGGGCGCGGACAGCTCGGCGCGCACGTTGCCGTGCTTGTGGATGTCGAAGGGCTTGCTGAAGTGGATGGCCGAGGGCGTCCCCGAGCGGGCATCCGAATCCAACCGCACGGACTCCTCCAGCACGACCTCGTTGGCGGCGAGCACGTTGAGCACCAGGAAGACGGCGAGCAGGGCCAGGCTCCAGATGCCGGCCCACATCCAGGCGGGGCCGCTCGAGTGGGGATTGGGCTGGCTGGGCGCGATGCCCTGGGGCGCGGGCAGGGGCTCCTTCAGCCCGAAGGCCTCCTGGATGACGCCGGGCACGAGGTACTCGCCGAGCGTGTACGTCACCTCGTTCTCCGTCTCGTCCACGCTCACCGAGTACGGCGGCGCCACGTACTCCGTGGCGTGCGACGTCTCCCCGGCACGCACCTCCCAGTAGAACTCGCCGAGCACCGTCTCGGTGACGGCCTCCACGCTCTGGAAGGCCCGGTAGCGCTGGCCCTCGCGGTGCGCGGCGATGCCCGGAGCCACCGACACGTCGCCCGCGTCCAGGGGCGTGAGGAACACCCAGTGCCCGTTGGACTCCATGAGCCAGGTGAAGCCCCGCTCCCGGTTGAACAGGAGGTACTCCTCCCACGGGTAGCGCACCCCCTCCACCGTGCACGAGCGCACCAGGAAGCCGATGCAGATCCACTCGGTCCCATCCAGCTTCCCCCGCGCGCCCAGGGGAATGCGGGGCCCCGGGTCCGGCTTCTCCAGCAGTTGGAGGAAGGCGAGCTTGCCCTTGCGCACGTCCAGGAGCGCGCCGCAGTAGGGGCACGCCACGCGCTTGGTCTGATCCGGCGCGCGCAGCTCCAGGGGACCGTTGCACTGGGTGCAGCGCGCCTGCTGCAGCGCGACCTTCTTCACCCGGGGCCGGAGCTGATCCGGCGCGATGCCCAGCTCCGTGAGCTTCAGCTTCTTGCCGACATAGACCTCGGGGTCCGTCGACCACGTCCCGAAGTCCAGTGTCACGAAGACGCCCTTGGGCCCCGTGGCGTCCACGTAGTGGCTGTCCGCGCTGGGGTCCACGTCGTCGGGCAACTGGCCCTCGGCGGCCACCACGCGGCCATGCCCCCGCTCCTCCACCACGAGCCGGTGCCCCGCCAGGCTGAAGCGGTGGCCGGGCGGGAAGTCCTCGAGCGCCAGGCCCGGCTCGCTTCCGGAGGCGATGAGCAGGTGGAAGGCGCCCTCGGACTCGGAGAGCCAACCCGTGCGCCCGTCGTCGAACTCCACGTACCACTCGTCCCACGGGCCCGCGCCATGGTCCTTCTGCAGGTGCCCCACCAGCCGGTACGCGTCGCGCCCCAGCCGGCCCTCCGCGCCGAGCCGCAAGGGCGAGTCGGTCTCGACGATGGCGCCCACCTTGCCGTGGGCCTCGAGGGACGCGCCCTGGCGCGCCACCACCGTCTGGCAATGGCCACACACCACCACCTGCGCCGTGCCCGCGGAGAACTCCACCGCCGCCCCACACGAGGGACATGTCCCCTGCGTCACGTCTCCACCTCCCGGCGCAACTCCCGCACGCGGCAGGAGACCGCCCCCAGGTGGCGCATCGTCAGATCCTCGAAGTCCGGGCACAGCCGCGGCCGGCAGCAATAGACGTTGAGCGCGGCGAAGCCGTGCTCGGGGAAGGTGTGGATGGTCAGGTGGCTCTCCGCGAGCAGCGTGAGGCCGGTGATGCCCCCGGGCTCTGGAAACACGTGCCACTGCGGCTGTCCCATCACCTTCAGCTCCAGCAGCACGATGAGTTCCTCGAACAGGGCCTCGAGTCCTCGCGCGTCCTTCAGGCGCTCGGGCACGCACCCGCTCACGTCCACCAGCCATTCCTGTCCGGTCGTCAGGGCATTCCTCCCCTTGCAGCCCCTACCTTCTACCACGGTGTCCTCCCCTGGGGAGGGGGCGGAAGAAACGCGGAGCCCGGCCCTGGTACACTGCTCGTGCGCATGGCCCCGAAGGATCTGCTCCCCCCGACCCCGCCCCCCACCGTTCTTCCCACCCAGGAGCCCGTGCCGAAAAACGTGCCCGCGCCGAGCGCGGTGGCGCGGCTCTTGCGTTCCCTGCGCGCCCTGCCGGAGGCCCGTCACGACACCCCGGCGGGTGGCAGCACGGGCCTCGCCGGCTGGTTCAAGGCCGAGACGGCCCCGCCCACGGACATCACCGCGCGCTTCCACGAGGTCCATGCCCGGGTGCGTCAGGACGAGCGCGTGCTGCCCGACGAGGCGAAACGCCACCTGTACCTGCTGGTCAAGGGGATGCTCGGCGACGAGCTGCCCGGCTATCTCGAGGACAACCAGCTGCGGCTGGAGCAGCGGGGGCTGGAGACGCGCGAGGTGGCGGTGGACACCGAGGGGCGGCTCGTGGACAACGTGGCGGTGGTGCGCGAGGCGCTGCTGGACGCCCTCCACTTCGGCCGCACGGTGGTGCTGGTGGGCCACAGCAAGGGTGGCGTGGAGGCGATGAGCACGCTCGCGCTCTACCCGGAGCTGCGTCGGCACGTGCGCGCGGTGGTGGCGATGCAGCCGCCCTATGGCGGCTCGGTCATCGCCAATGATCTGGTGTCGACGCCCGCGCTGCGGCAGATGCTGGACGTGACCTTCCCCTCGCTCTTCCAGGGGGACGCGGCCTCGGTGGAGGACCTGTCCTACGCGCGGCGGATGGAGTTCGTGCGCCAGCACCCCTACCCCCTGGACATCCCCACCGTGGCGCTGGCCACCTCGCGGCTGTCGCGGCGCTCGTTGATGCGGCCCCTGTGCAGCTATGTCCAGGAGCGCTACGGCTGGGCCTGTGACGGACTGGTGGCGGCGCTGGACGCGGAGGTGCCCGGTTCACGCGTGGTGCGGCTGGCGGACATGGACCACGCCGAAGCCGCACTCACAGGCCTACCCGGCTTCGCCAACTACTTCCCCGGCTCGCTTACCGAGACGTTGATCGCCCTGGCGCTCGACTCCCGCGTCCAGGGGACCTAGAAGGCGCCGCTTCGTATGAGTCAGGGCAAGCCCGTCGAGACAGGTGTATCCACCAGCGGCGAGCCAGCCCCGTCCGAGACCGCTCCCGCGGACGCGCTTCTCCTCACGGGCGTGTCCGTGCGCGAGCAGGAGTCCTCCGGCATCGGAGAGGCGCCCACTCTGCGGGCGACCTCTCCAGCGGGTCTGGAGCAGCCCCCTCCCGGCCACCTGCTGCCCGTGGTGGACCCCGCGCACTACGCGCTCGTGGGGGAGCTCGCGCACGGCGGCATCGGCCGCATCCTGCGCGCGAGGGATCTGCGGCTCGGCCGGCCGGTGGCCATCAAGCAGATGCTGTCGCCCTCCCGGGGGGCCGAGTCGCGCTTCATGACCGAGGCGTTCGTCACCGCGCGGCTACAGCACCCCGCGATCGTGCCGGTGTACGAGGCGGGACGCTGGCCGAACGGCGAGCTCTTCTATTCGATGAAGCTCGTCTCCGGGCGCTCGCTGGCGGACGTGCTCGCCGAGCGCACGACGCTGGAGGAGCGACTGGCCCTGCTGCCCCACGTGCTGGCGGTGGCCGAGGCCATGGCCTACGCCCACTCCGAGCGCATCATCCACCGCGACCTCAAGCCGGCCAACATCCTGGTGGGAGGGTTCGGCGAGACGGTGGTCATCGACTGGGGCCTGGCCAAGGATCTCTCGCGCGCGGAGAACGCCACGCTCTCCCAGGCGCTCGTTCCCGAGGGCTCCTCGCCAGACGACGGCCTGACCCGGGTGGGCACGGTGATGGGGACGCCCGCGTACATGCCGCCGGAGCAGGCCGCGGGCCAGTCGGTGGACGAGCGCGCCGACGTCTACGCCCTGGGCGCAATCCTCTACCACCTGCTCGCGGGCACCCGTCCGTATGAGGGGAACACGTCGGATCAGGTGCTGGCGAAGGTGGTGAGCGGCCCCCCCCGGCCCCTGGCCCACCTGCAGGAGGGCATCCCGAGGGATCTGCTGGCCATCGTGAGCAAGGCGATGGCGCGCCATCCCGACGAGCGCTACGCCACGGCGCGCGAGATGGCGGAGGATCTGCGGCGCTTCCAGACGGGACAGATCGTCGGGGCGTACGAGTACTCGCGGATGGAGTTGCTGCGCCGTTTCGTGCGGCGCCACCGGGCCGCGCTGATGGTCACGGCGGTGGCCCTGTTGCTGCTCGCCACCCTGGGCGGGGAGAGCATCCGCCGGATTTCCGACCAGCGGGATGCCGCCCAGAAAGCCCGGCAGCAGGCGCAGGACCGCACCAATGAACTCCTGCTGACCAAGGCGCGTGATGACGCGGCGGATGCGCCCAACGAGGCCATCGAATCGCTGCGGGAACTCCCGTCCGGCTTCGAGAAGTGGTCCGCGGCGCGCACGATCGCCGCGGATGCCCAGGCCCATGGGTTCGCCACCGTGCTGCGCGATCATACCCAGCACATCAACGACATCGCCTTCATGGACGATGGCCAAACGCTCGTCTCCGCCAGCGACGACTCCACGTTGCGTGTGTGGGATCTCGAGCAGGGTGAGCAACTGCGCAAGCTGGAAGGTCACGAAGACGAGGTCTGGCGCGTCCGGATACTCCCGGGAGACCGGGGCTTCATCTCCAGCGACAAGCAGGGGCTCCTGCGCAAGTGGACTCCCACCTCCGAGAAGTCCACTGTCTTCGCGTCCCTGGGGAGTCCCGTGTCGGCGCTCACCGTGGGCTGTGGGGGCCGGTGCCTGCTCGCCGCCACCCAGACGGATGACGTCCTCCATCAATGGGACTTGTCCACGGGAGAGGCCCGTACGTTCCACACGGGCGTGCAGGGCATCGAGGAGCTGTTGGTGTCACCGCTCGGCCCCTGGGTGTTCGTGCGAGGCCACCGCAACGCGGCCTCGGCCCTGGGAAACCTGGAGCAGGGCACCTTCCAGGTGTTGAAGCAGACCCGGCCCACCGCCGGGGGGTTCTGCCCGGATGGCCGTCTCTTCACGGTGGACGCCCAGGGGGAACTCCACGCCTGGAAGCCAGGAACGCCCGAGGGACGTCTGCTCACGCGCAACCTGGGCATCGGCACGGCGCTCACCTTCGTGCCGGGCACGGCCTGGGTGGTGATCGGTACCCAGGAGGGAGTGATCCGGCTGTGGAACTTCGACACGGGTCAGCTGCGGGAACTCCACCATCACCAGGGGCTCGTCAACAGCCTGGACGTCACCTCGGATGGCCGCTATCTCGCCTCGGCCAGCGCCGATCGGACCGCGGCGCTCTGGGAACTCGCGACCGGGGAGCCCCGCGTGCTCCGAGGGCCCCGTCAACAAGCCCACCTCGTCCTGTTCTCGCCGGATGACCGGCGGCTGGCCGTGGCCAGCTACACCGGGCAGCTGCGCTCCTTCTCCCTGGAGACGAAGCTCCACCACGTGCTCTCGGCCGGTGCCGCCCCTCAAGTGTCGTTGGTGCTCTCCTCCAACGGCCAACGGCTGGCCACGATGTCCGAGCAAGGCGTCCTGCGGCTCCTCGATGCCCACTCGGGCAGGACCATCCAGGAGGTGCCCGGCTTCGCCCCGGAGGCGATGGGCTTCTCCCCGGATGGCCAGTGGCTGGCCGCGGGTGGACCCGATGGACGGGTCCACCTGTACTCCTCCGACACCGGAAACGAGCGGCACCTGCTGTCGGGGCATGAGGCCCCCGTCACGGCCGTCACCTTCTCCGGGAAGGAGCAGCAGCTCGCCTCGGCGGACGAGCACGGAGAGGTGTGGCTGTGGGAGCCTGGCTCTGGTCAGGGACACCGTCTCGGAACACACGGGGCCAAGGTGTGGCAGCTCGCGTTCTCTCCCAAGGGAGAGCACCTCGCCTCGGCGGGTGACAATGGCGAGGCACGGCTGTGGACCGTCGACACGGGCGAGTTCCGCTCCCTGCCCTTGCCCGGCCGCAAGAGCGCCGTGCGCGCCGTGGCCTTCTCCCCAGAGGGTGATCGCCTCGTCATGGGAGGCATGGATCAGCTCGTGTTCTGGGACCTGCGCAGTGGCGAGAGCCATCTCCAGGACACGAAAAAAGGAGACGTGCTGGAGCTGCGCTACTCACCCGGGGGCGACGTGGTGGCCAGCCGCAATCTCAGGGATGGCAACGTGATGCTCTGGGACGGACGGACGAGGGAATCACGCAACCTGCCCCGGGGACACCAGGGCGATGTCCTCGGCATCGCCTTCTCTCCGGACGGGACGCGCCTGGCCTCGGCGAGCCTCGACAAGACCGTGCGGCTGTGGGACCTGGCCACCGGGGAGAGCCGCGCGCTGCGAGGCCACACCGGATCCGTGGGGGCGGTGGCCTTCTTCCCGGACGGCAAGACGCTCGTCTCCACGGGCCAGGACGGTACCCTCCGGCTCTGGCCGGACAACCTGCCCCTGGAGCCTGAGGCCCTGCGTGAGTGGATGAATGGTTTCACGGAGGACAGACCGTCCCCCGAGAACTCCTGGCCCTGAGGCGGAATCTGTCAGACAGGGCGCGTAGAGGGTGAGGCTCACCCAGGAGAGTTCCGCATGCCTCGATCCAGACTGCTCCTCGCCTGTCTCGTCCCCCTGCTGCTCCTCGTCCCGTCCGCCCGAGCGGAGGAGACCCCCACCCCGGACGGAGGCCACCGGCCCTCCGCCGCGTACCGGTGGCTGGACATCGTGCTCGAGGCCACGGCGCGCGAAGTGGAGCGGCGCGGCGCGCGGCCCACGGTCATCTCCCGTGCCCACGCCATCTCGGTGACGGCCATGTACGACGCGTGGGCGGCCTATGACGCGCGCGCGGTGGGCACCCGGCTGGGAGGCAGCCTGCGCCGGCCCCTCGCCGAGCGGACCCTGGCCCGCAAGCAGAAGGCCATCGCCTACGCCACCTACCGCGCCCTCGTGGACCTCTATCCGGAGGATACCGTGTGGCTCGCGCAGCAGATGAGCGGCATGGGGTATGACCCCCACGACACCTCGACCGACCTCTCCACGCCCCAGGGGGTAGGCAACACCGCCGCGGCCGCGCTGCTCGCCTGGCGGCGGCACGATGGCGCCAACCAGTTCGGTGACGAGCCCGGCTCCAGCGGCGCCCCCTACTCCGACTACACCGGCTACGCGCCCGTCAATCCGCCCGACGTCATCATCGACCCCGACCGCTGGCAGCCCATCTCGTTCGATGATGGCCAGGGCGGCACCGTGACGCCCGGCTTCCTCACCCCCCATTGGTACAAGGTGCGGCCCTTCGCGCTCACCACCAGCGCCCAGTTCCGTCCGCCGCCTCCTCCCAAGGTGGGCTCGGCCCAGCTCGCCCAGGACGTGCAGCAGGTCATCGACTACAACGCGAACCTCACCCCGGAGCAGAAGGCGCTCGTCGAGTTCATGCGCGATGGCCCCCGCTCCACGGCCCAGTCCGGCCACTGGCTGCGCTTCGCCCAGGACGTGTCCCGCCGCGACCGGTACGGGCTGGACCGGGACGTGAAGCTCTTCTTCACCGTGGGCAACGCGGCGCTGGATGCCTTCATCGCCGCCTGGGAGGCCAAGCGCTACTACGACTCCTCCCGGCCCTGGACGCTCGTGCGCTACTACCACGCGGGTGACACGCTGCCAGGCTGGGTGGGGCCGGGCCAGGGCGTGGACTGGATTGGCGCCGAGCAGTGGCACCCGTACTCGCCCACCACGTTCATCACGCCGCCCTTCCCGGGCTATGTGTCGGGCCACAGCACGGTGAGCGCCGCGTGCGCCCGGGTGTTGGAGCTGTTCACGGGCAGCGACGCCTTCGGCAAGGTGGAGCAGCTCACCGCGGGGGCCCTCACCGAGCCGGGCTTCGCGTGCAACATCATCCAGCAGCGCGAGGGCGTGCCCTCCCAGGACACGCCCGAGGACTGCCAGGTGACGCTGGCGCTGCCCACCTTCAGCGAGACGGCGGAGCTGGCGGGCATCTCGCGGGTCATGGGCGGCTACCACATCCAGGCCGACAACACCGCGGGGCTGCAGCTCGGACGCCAGGTGGCCGACTTCCTCTGGCCCCGGGCGCGGGCCTACTGGGCGCCCGGAACGAACTGACGGACGCTCAAGACAACTCGAGCGAATGGGAGGGCCGCTGGTTCTCGCGGGGGCCCTCCACCGGCAGCACCAGCGTGAAGGTGGCCCCATGCCCCAACCCGGTGCTCGAGCAGGACAGACGCCCGTGCATCTCGGTGGCCGCCAGCGCGCTGATGTGCAGCCCGAAGCCGTGTCCGTGCTTCTTCGTCGTGAAGCCCTGGGAGAACAGGCGTGCCAGGTGCTCCGGCGCGATGCCCACGCCATTGTCGGAGAACTCGATGACGAGCTGGTCGCCTCCGCCGCCCAGGCGGATGCGGATGCGCAGACGCTTGTCCGAGATCTTGCTCTCCATGAGCGCGTGCCGGGCGTTGCTCAGCAGGTTGACGAGGATCTGCAGCAGGTTGTGGCGGTCCACGAGGATGGGGGGGACGTCGGCGTACTCCCGCACGAGGTGGATGCCCTGGCGCTCGATGGATCCGGCATGCAGGCGCAGGGCTTCCTCGATGAGCTGGGGCACCGGCAACCGCTCCAGCACTCCGCCGGCACGCGCGTACTGCTGCTGCATGACCACGATGGACTTGATGTGCTCGATGCCCTCGCTCAGCGCCCCCACCTCGTGGCGCAGCACCTCGCGCTCCTTCTCCAGTTCCTCCGCGAGCGCGAGCAGGTAGCCCGGAAGCCGCTGGCCGCGCGCATCCGTGGCGAGGAAGGACTCCAGTTCCTCGGAGTGTTGCCCCAGCAGGGTGGCGGCCTTGCGCAGGCCGGACAGGCGCGAGTGACGCAGCTGCTCGTTGAGGATGCCCGCCGAGATGTTGACGCTGTTGAGGGTGTTGCCCACGTTGTGCAGCACGCCGGTGGCGACCTCGGCCATGCCCGCGTAGCGAGAGACATCCACCAGGCTGCGGTGCATCTCACCCAGCCGGGCCTCCGCCAGCTTGCGCGCCGTGATGTCCCGCGCGGAGACGGTCAGCCCCATCACGCGGCCTTGCTCCCCCACGATGGGGCTGATGGAGATGTCCAGGACGACGTGGACGGGGTCCTCCAAGGGCTCCTCCGAGTGCTCCTCCTGCTCGAAGCGCAGGCGCTCCCCCGCGAGCACCCGGTTGAACCGCGGGTCCCATTGCAACTGGAGCTCTGGAGTGCGTGGGAAGCAGAAGCGCCGTCCGGGAACGAGTTCCTGTCCCTGCATCCGCCGGTAGAACTGGCGCATCGCCGTGTTGGCGGTGATGACCCGCAGCTGGGTGTCGAGTGAGAACACCAGGTCATCGGAACTCTCGATGAGGCTGCTCAATTTGCCCTCGCTCTCGCGCAGGGTCGCCAGGGTCCGCTCGAGCGCGTCGTGGGCGGTGTCACGCGAGGTGCTGTGCAGCGTGCTCAGCACCCACGAGCCCAGGAGGGAGACGGCCGCGGAGGCGCACATGACCGTGAACTCATCCAAGGGGATGGCCGTGAGACCAGGGGTGAAGCGCACCCGGTACATCGGATGGAGGAGGCCCAGACACACGGCGAGACAGCCCGTGACGAAGAGACCCAGGCGGGGTCCCAACAGATACACCGCGAACGCGGGAATCAGCATGCTCGAGGCGTGGAACCCCCCTTCGGGATGGGAGCTCAGGAAGATGGACACCACGTAGCTCACCACCATGGACAGGCACATGAACATCGCCGGCACGGTCAAGGAGCGGGCCCTGCGCGCCAGCAGCAGCGTCGCGGCGTAGCACCCGCTCAAGAGGAGCGTGGGGACCTCCGCGGCAGTGAAGGGCACGAGCAGCAGGTACGACACCCCGAACGGGAGCGCGAACAGGCAGGCGGCGATCAACACCCGCTGGCGGTGCAACTCCGAGGGGGGGGCCTTGCGCAGCGCATCCGAGAGGAACGCGTCCAGCAGGGAGGTGAGCCAGAGGTACCCCACTCGCGTCCCCCCTTGCCCCGATGACGTGGATGAACCGGAGCCTACGTGCTTCGAATCGGATGTGCTCGCCATGTTGATGTCGCGCTCGCCGCGAACCCCCCGTCAGAGGATAGCGCATGGACATGTCCAGCAGTGGACAGAGCCAGGCCAGCCTGCCATCGCTCGTCTGGTCCATACCAAGGGGGATGGGGGGAGCACCGTTGAGGCCCCTCGTCGAGACGGAGTCACCGCTCCTCGGAGGGACGAGGGGTCCGCGGGTGGCACGCAGAATGTGGGCCGTCAGCCGCCATGACGACGTGGTGGCGGTCCTCGAGGACACCCGGCGCTTCTCGTCGGTGGGGCTCGGCCGGAGCTTCCTGCCGCCCTGGTTGGAGCGAAACCCCGTGGCCGCCTCGCTGGTGATGAAGAATCCGCCCGAGCACACCCGGCTGCGCGGCCTCGTGAGCAGGGCCTTCAGCGGGGCCGCCCTCCAGCGGCTGGAGGCCCGGGTTCGCGCCATCGCGGAGGAGTTCGCCGAGGCGGTGGTGCGGCGGCGCGAAGTGGACTTCGTCGCCGCGTTCTCCCTGCGGCTGCCGGTGCGGGTGCTCAACCTCTTCTTCGGCCTGGAGCCGGAGCTGTGGCCGCGCATGCGCGTCTGGGCGGATGATCTGCTCAGCGTTCCCGCGTGCCACCCCACTCCCGAGCGCGGGGAGGGATTGGAGGCGGCAGGAGGTGTCCTGGTCCCAGTCGTACATCGCGCGAGGCCCCCTGAGCCTGCCGGTGCACTTCGACCCCCGCGCCGGAACGTAAAGCGCGAAAACGGGGGAGATCGCCGGGCCGTTGCCCGATGCACGGTTTGGATCCAGAACTGTTGGATCATGCCTCCCTCATTGGAATTCCCGGAAACAGAGAAGGACGAGTTGCGGGAATTCAGGCACTGTTTGTTTGCGCCTGATCCGCTTTTGACGGTAGAGGGGGGGATTGAGCCGATGGCAGAGCAGAGGAGAGATGCACGCCCGTGTTGGCATGTCGTATGCGCGGCGCTCACCGCACGAGCGGCCCTGAAGCCGCAGCACGACAGCGCGCCTCCCTGCTTTCCGCCAGGAATGTATCGACCCGATACGGAGAATCCATGAGTCACGCGAAGCCGACCCTCGCCACGCGACGGTTGGGGTACATGCGGCTGTCCGCCGTCGCCACCGGGCTGATCGCCGCCCTCGCATCCGCCCAACCCAAGGGCCTGGTGAGCTTCGAATTGGAGCGCCTGGAACTGAACCCCAACGGCCGGGGTTCGTTGGTGATGGGCACCGGTGAACTGCTGCCCGGAGGCGCCTTCCGCCTCTCGGTCGCGGGGCATTACGAGAAGAACCCCCTCGTGCTGTATTCGGACATGAGTCCGGTGGGCGCGGTGGTGGGAGACCGGGCCACCGCACACCTGTTGCTCGCCTGGACGCCGCTGCGCTGGCTCGAGCTGGGCGCGCACCTGCCCCTGGTGGCCTGGCAGCGCGGAGATGACCTGAGCGGCCGGGGCATCGGCACGCCGGCCACGACGGGCCTGGGCACGCCCTCGGCGCAGGTGCGCGTGGGACTGTTCGCGCAGCGCCGCGAGGCCCCGCTGGACCTGGCGCTCGAGCTGGGCGTGGGGCTGCCGGTGGGCAGCGTGGACACGCTCTCCCGGGACAACGCCTTCCGGATCTCGCCCAAGCTGTCACTGGGCCGGCGCTTCGGCGGGCTGCGCGCGGGCGTGGAGGCGGGCGTGCTGGTGCGGCCCCCGCAGGTGCTCATCGACGACGGCGCCGTCCAGGACGAGCTGGGCAACGAAGTGCGCCTGGGCGCGGTGGTCGCCACCACGGGCAAGGGGCTGCGCGGAGAGCTCAACGTGCGGGGCACGATTCCGCTCACCCAGCAGCAGAAGTCCTTGGAAGTGCTGCTCGGCTTGCGGATGCCGCTGGGCTCCTCGGCGGAGTTCTACGCCCTGGGAGGCCCGGGCTTCGGAGACACCACGGGGACGCCCTTCTTCCGGGCGCTGCTCGGCGTGGCCTTTGGCGGAATGGAGCCGGAGATCGAGCGGGGCGGCGCGCGCGACGACGATGGCGACGGCGTGCCCAACAGCGAGGACCAGTGCCCGAACGAGCCGGGTCCGGCCGCGCGCCAGGGCTGCCCGGTGCGGGACACGGACAACGACGGCATCGTCGACAGCGCGGACAAGTGCCCGAAGGAGCCGGGTCCGGCCGAGTTCCAGGGCTGCCCCACGAAGGACCGGGACGGAGACGGAGTCCTCGACACCGAGGACAAGTGCCCGACCGAGCCGGGTCCTGCCGAGCGCCAGGGCTGCCCGGTGAAGGACACGGACGGTGATGGGCTGCCGGACGAGCAGGACAAGTGCCCGCGGGAGACGGGCCCGGCCTCGCGCCAGGGCTGCCCGGTGAAGGACACGGACGGCGACGGCGTCGTGGACGAGCGTGACGCCTGCCCGACGCAGGTGGGTCTGGTGGAGCTGCGCGGCTGCCCGGCGAAGGACACGGACGGCGACACGGTGTCGGACCACCTGGACAACTGCCCCACGGAGAAGGGTCTGGCCAGCAACCAGGGCTGCCCCGCTCAGCAGGAGCAGCTGGTGGAGATCCAGAAGGACCAGCTGAAGATCAAGCAGTCGGTCTACTTCGCCACCAACAAGGCGGTCATCAAGCCGCGCTCGTTCAAGATGCTCAGTCAGATCGCCAAGATCATCCAGCAGCACCCGGAGATCGAGCAGATCGTCATCGAGGGCCACTCCGACTCCGTGGGCAACGCCGATGCCAACCGCAAGCTGTCGCTGGCGCGCGCGGAGTCGGTGAAGACCTACCTCGTGGAGAAGGGCGTGGAGGCCTCGCGGCTGCAGGCGAAGGGTTATGGACCCGACCGCCCCATCGCGCCCAACACGAACGCCAAAGGCCGCGCGGCCAACCGCCGCGTGGTGTTCACCATCGTCAACGAAGAGCACAAGTAGAAGCCGAGGGAATCAAAAGTCATGAGGAATCCATTCATGAAGCAGTGGCTCCCCGCCGCCGTGTGCGCGCTGGGCCTCGGCTCGACCACGGCGATGGCCGGGGCGGACACGATCGGTTTGGGTGAGGGACGTAACGGACCGAAAACGGTGTCCACGCCCAACACCATCATCAACAGCTACGCCCAGGTGACCGCGCCGCTGGTGGCCCAGGCCACGTCCATTCAGATCGGAGCCTGCAGGGGAGACCCGGCATGCTTCTTAGCGGGAGATCTGGTGCTGGTGTACCAGGCCACGGGCCTCCAGCCCGCGCCCGCGTCGGGGTCGCAAACCCCCATCGACTTGAGCAACAACGCCGTGGGGCAGTGGGAGTTCGCACGTCTGGCCTCGGTGGAGGCTGATCGGCTGACGCTGACGGAGCCGCTCATCCATGCCTACGCGGTGAACGAGACCCAGGTCATCCGGGTGCCGGAGTACACCCAGGTCACCATTACCGGGAGCATCACAGCCCCGGCTTGGGATGGGGCCACGGGCGGGTTCATCGCGTTCCTGGCCAAAGAGACGGTGAACAACGGGGGAGTGATCGACGCGAGCGGCCTTGGGTTCCGGGGAGGCCAGTTCATCCCTGGTGATCCCACGGCCAAGGGCTGCTCTGACTTGGATGAGGCAGCCCCCCTGGGCGCACGAAAGGGTGAGGGTATTGCAGGTGCCAGCCACTACAGCACTGGCTCGAACACCGGTCGCGGCAACGCGGCCAATGGTGCGGGAGGCGCCGTCTGCTTCAAGTCAGGGGGTGGCGGCGGAGGCAATGGCGGACTCGGTGGCCAGGGAGGACGTTCGGATTCGACTGACAACGGCGGACGCGACGTGGGAGGACGGGGAGGCGCGGCGCTCTCCTATGGAAACAGGACGACCTCCGATGCCTTCTTGAGACACCTCACGTTCGGCGGAGGCGGAGGAGCCGGGTATGGCGTCTCCCAAGCCGGCGCGGGTGGCGCGGGCGGAGGCATCGTCTTCTTTCGAGCCAGCCAGCTCTCGGGCGGCGGCCTCATCGACGCATCGGGGAGAGCGGGTGGTGCGAACACCACTGAGGGAGGAGGTGGAGGCGGTGCGGGTGGATCCATCTACGTGCGGATTGTCAGAGCCGCCACCTGCGGCAAGATTGCCGCGACGGGCGGTCTCGGGGGCGCATCGGACGCCTTCCGTGTGGGGCCCGGAGGTGGAGGGGGCGGCGGACACGTTCTGTTCCAGGCCGACCCGGGAAGCCCCTGTGCCCTCGACACGACGGGGTCTTCACCCGGAAACCAGAAGGATTCCTCGGCTCCTCCTAATAATGACGCGACGTATGGCGCGACGCCGGGCGGCACCACTCCAGCCGACGAGCTGAAGTACGGTTTCATCATCCCCGCGCCTCCGGCCGTGACCAGGGTTAGTCCGTATAACGGCAGCTTCATCAACAACGTCCGTCCCACCATCACGGGCACGGCCCGGGCCAACACTCCGGTGATCGTCTACCTGGATGGACAGGAAGTCGGCCGGGTCACCACTGACGCCGCGGGTCACTACACCCTTGACCTAACCAAGGACCTGCCTGAAGGCCCCCACTCGGTGGTGGCGATCGCGGCGATCGATGCCGTGCAGAGCCTCAACAGCGTGCCCGACACCTTCACCGTGGACATCACGCCCCCGGACACCAACTTCGTTACCCAGCCTGGGCGGTTCACGCGCGCGCGCGACGTGGCGTTCGAGTTCGGCTCGCCGGAAGAGAGCGTGACCTACCTGTGCAAGCTCGATGAGGCAGCCGACTTCACCCCCTGCAATCCATCGACGACCTTCAGCAACCTGCCCGATGGCCCTCACACGGTGCAGGTGTATGCCGTCGATCGCGCCGGCAACCGGGATGACACCCCCGCTGTCCACGAGTTCCAGATCACCGTCGCGGATCTCTCGCTGCTCGGAGATGGCATCGGCGGGTGCTCGGCCTCGGGGCAGGACGCCTCGTTGATCGCGCTGGGCCTGGGCGCTCTCGTGGCCGGGCTCCGGCGTCGCCGCCAGAGCCAGACCCACTAACACCACTCAGTGCTGGATGCGGGTGCCCAGCACCTGCAGGAAGCCCGCAATCCAGCGCGGGTGGCCGGGCCAGGCCGGCGAAGTCACGAGGTTGCCGTCCACCACCGCGTCATCCGCGGCCACCTCGACGAAGGTCCCCCGAGCCAGCGTCACCTCGGGGCCGCAGGCCGGGTAGGCCGTGCAACGCTTGCCCTCGAGCACTCCCGCCGCCGCCAGAATCTGCAATCCATGGCAGATCGCGGCGATGGGCTTGCGCGTCTCCCCGAAGTGGCGGACCACCTGGATCACCTTCGGGTTGAGGCGCAGGTACTCCGGCGCCCGGCCTCCGGGAACCACCAGACCATCGTACTGAGTGGCATCGACCTCGGAGAAGGTCGCGTTGAGGATGAAGTTGTGCCCGGGCTTCTCGCTGTACGTCTGCGCCCCGTCGAAGTCATGCACCGCGGTGCGCACGAAGTCGCCCTTCTTCTTCTCCGGGCAGACGGCGTGCACGGTGTGCCCCACGGCCTGCAGGGCCTGGAACGGCACCATCACCTCGTAGTCCTCCACATAGTCGCCCACCAGCATCAGCAGCTTCTTGCCTTGAGCCATCGTCTTCTCCGGGTTGGGGGTTGGGGGTGAATCGTCCGGAATCATACCGCCCGGAAACAGGGCCTGGGCAATGGGCGACGCCTTCACGCGTAGGGCGCTCCGATCCGCCCTGGAGGCCCCATGCAACGCCCCGCCGAAGCACCCCGCGCCCGCGGCCGATGGATGAAGCTCCTCGTCGATTTCTCTCCCCTGCTCCTGCTGCTCGTCGGCCGGGCCAGCCTCGCCGACCACTACCACGTGCCCTCCGGCTCCATGGAGCCCACGCTCCAGGTGAAGGATCACATCGTCGTGGACAAGCGCGCCTATGGCCTGCGCGTTCCGCTCACCCACCTCTGGCTCACCGAGAACGAACCCCAGCGCGGTGACGTCATCCTCTTCGACTCGCCCGTGGATGGACGCGTCATGGTCAAGCGGCTGGTGGGTGTGCCGGGTGACCGGATCGCCTTCGACGGCGAGTCGCTCCTGCTCAATGGCGAGCGCATCCCCCAACAGCTCACCCCGGACGGCGCGCGCCTCGAGTTCCTCCCGGGCGCCCTCCACCCGATCCACCCCGAGACGGACCAGGGCCCGCCCCTGAGCGAGGTGAAGGTGCCCGCGCGGCAATACCTCGTCCTCGGAGACCACCGGGGCAACTCGGCCGACAGCCGGTACTGGGGCTTCGTTCCCCGAGAGAACCTGCTGGGCCGGGCGGTGGCCGTCGTCTACAGCCAGCGCGAGGGGCTCTCCGCCGGGGAGCGCTGGTGGCTGCCGCTGATCCCGGAGGAAGGCACCGGCCTCGACCCGCGCCTCACCCGCTGAACTCCCGCATGAACTCCACCAGCGGTGGATTGAGCAGCTCCGGATGCGTCAGGGTGGGCGCATGCGCGGCGCCCGGAATGGGAACGTAGCGCGTGCGACCCCCGAGGGCGTCGACGAGCACCTGTGCCTCGGAGACGGGAATCGCCGCGTCGGCGAGGCCATGGAAGACGATGGCCGGGCAGCGGATCTCCCCGAGCCGGGGCTCGATGTCATCCCGCTCGAGGAGGTTGTTCGTCGCGGCGACGAAGGCGGCCTTGGGCGTCTGGCGCCACCGCTCGAGCCAGGGGCTGAGGAAGCGCGAGTCGCCGATGATGACCCGCGAATAGAGCTGGAGGATGTTCTCCATGGCGCCGGGAGTCCCCCACAGGTCTCGCACCTGCCGGTAGCCGGCACGGCCCTGCTCTCCGTCCATGCTTCCGCTGGTGCTCATCAACACGAGGCCGCGCACACGCTCGGGGTAGCGCAGCGCGACGCGCAGGGCGCAATAGCCACCCTGGGACAGGCCGCCGACGACCGCCCGCTGGATGCCCAGGTGGTCGAGCAACGCGATGCAGTCCGCGGCGGAGTCATAGAGGCTGAAGGGCTGGCCGTCCCACCGCGTGCGCCCGAAGCCCCGGGCGTCCCAGCGGATGACGCGGAACTCGGGGGCGAGCGCCTCGGCCTGCGCGTCGAACATGCGGCCGTCCATGAGGAAGCCATGTCCCAGGATGAGCACGGGACCCGGGCCGCCAGAGTCCTCGAAGTAGATGCCTTGGTGGTTGAGTTCGGCGATGGGCATGGAGCCCCACGCTACTCCACCCCCGCGTGCCCCCGAGGCTACACGGGGCCCGGCGAGGACTCCGGATGCCGTGGGCGAGCGCCAGAACTCCCAGGCCCGGAGCCCGGTCGTGAATTGAAAAACAACAGTGTACCTGGAAGCTGTGGTGCTCCAGACAACACTGGAAGAACGGTCTTCACCGTCCTCAGAGGGAAACAGGCGTTGGCCTGCTTCCTGCTCTGGGGTCAGGGCACGCTCCGCGAGTCCGCCGAGCTACCGTGAGGCATCGGCCTCGCGGTCCCCTCCCCCGGAAGAAGAGGACCCCCATGATCCGCACCCTGCTCCGCCCCTCCTCCCTGCTTCTCGCCTGTGTCCTCGCCTCGGGTTGTGGCCCCGCGCCCGAGCCCGAGCCCATGCCCACGCCCGAGAGCACCGCCGCCCAGCCCCTGCGCTGGCCGAAGTGGATCCGGGTCATCGGCGCCGACATCGTGGGAGCGGTCGAGGGGGCGCAAACGGGCGGTGCGATCGGCGCCGTCTTCGGCCCCGAGGGCGCCGTCATCGGGACCGTCGCGGGTGCCGTCATCTACGGGACCCAGGCCTCCGTCGAAGCCGCCTCCGCGACGACCACCACCCAGGGAGTGTCCGCGGGCAGCCGCGCGTCGAGCGATCCCTCCAACGCCCTCAACCCGTTCGATCACATCGGCAGGCACCACAACGTGGAACTGGACAACTCCGTGTCCATCATCGGCCCGGGAGGCTGCATCCCCAACCCCTTCCCCTTCCCCTTCCCGCGTGATCGCACCCAGGGCCCCCTCTGGGATTACGCGGCCAAGGCGTTGAATACCCCTCAGGAGTTCCTGGCGCTGCCCGAGTTCAAGGAGGGCTGGTACGACTCGCTCGACTTCGTCGCCTCGACCGCGAACGAGGACATCGAGACCTCCATCAAGAAGCGCGTGGAGAGCGGAAAGATGACGGCGGCCGTGGGCCAGCGGCTCACCCGCTACTTCACCACCGTCGCGCCCCTCGACACGGACAAGCTGATCGCGGCCACGAAGTCCTTCGAGAAGGAGACGCTCGCGGACAAGACCCTGACGGAGCAGGACCGCTCCACCCTGCTGAGCGGCTACTCCGTCGCGCGCTACAGCGCGGCGTACTGGGCCGACCAGGCCGCCCGGACGACCGCCTCGCCCTGGTGCGGCTGCAGCAAGTAATCCCTCACACCGCCGGTCCGCCCAGGCCACACGGAGAGCAGAAAAGCCGTTTATTCCAGAAATCTTGGAATATGATAATTGTTTGTGCTAACAGGTAAAGCCTGTTCAGCCCATGCAACGACCCATCTCCAAGGCCATCGGCACCCTCGGTGTGCTGCTGCTCATCGCCCTCGGAGTGGCGCTGATCTCGCGCCCTCCGGACTCCTCCCGGAGTGCCTCCGCGGAGGCGCCGGCCCCGCCGTCTTCCGTCCCGAGCGGCGCTCCCACCGCCGCCGCTCCACCCGGAGCGGCGAGCCCCGCCCTGCCCGGGGAGCGCAAGCCGAAGGAGGAGATCCTGCCCATGCCCGGGTGCTGGGAGGGCGTGGCGGAGTTCGACAAGAACGGCTCGCTGGACACCTTCCGCCAGGCGCTGAGCGCCGCGGCGGCGGCGGGGGACAGTGATCTGCTGCTCTACCTCCAGGAGCGGCTCACGGAGCTCATCGCGAACGACGCGGGCAAGGCGCTCCAGGTGCTCGAGTGGGCGGAGAAGTCCGCGCCGCCGGAGCTGGGCGTCTACATGGAGGCGATGAAGCACGCGCCCGCCGTCCAGCAGCCCCAGGTGGTCGAGCGCCTGCTGAAGATGGGCGAGGACCCGGGCGCGCAGCTCGGCACCCGCGCCGCCGCCGTGGACGCGCTGGAGACGCAGAAGCGCCTGTCCCCCACGAACATCCAGCGCCTCAAGGCGCTCGCGATGGAGCCGGCCACGGACTCGGCGGGCTGGGTGGCCACGCGCACCATCGGCCGGGTGATGAAGGAGGACTACGAGCGCACCGGCACCTTCGCTCCCTATTGGAACGAGCTGCTCGACGTGGGCGAGAAGTCCGAGGACCTGGCCGTGCGCCTGCTGGCGCTCGAGATGCCCTCCTACTCGGATCCCCTCATCGGCGACGAGACGATGGATCGGCTCGCGAGCATCATGCGCAAGGATCCCGAGCGGGACGTGCGCGAGATGGCCGCCTTCCGGCTCGCCGTCACCGGAGAGCCCCAGAAGGCCCTGGAGGCCTACCGCACGGCCTTCCCGCTGGAGAAGGATGAGTGCGTGCGCTGGGCCCTCTTCCGCTTCGCCGTGCGCGCCGGCGGACCCGAGGCCCTGCCCCTGCTCCAGCAGATGGCCGCACAGGACGCGCGCTTCGCGCAGGACTACCAGGACTTCAAACGGCTCTACGCCGAGGGCACCGTGGACTTCGCCCGGATCTGGCTCGGCGTCCAGGAGCGCCACCGCTGCACCATCGAGGAAGGGGCACCCCACCAATGATCTCCCCGCTCCCCTCCGCCCTCGCGAGGCGCGCGTCCTGGTGGCGCGCGACGCTCCTGGCCTCGGCCACCTGGCTGCTGCCCACCACCACCCACGCCGCCGAGGCCGCCACGCCCCTGCAGCAGACGGCGTGCTCGTTCTCCGGGATGATCGACGAGCTGCGCGTGGCGTTGAAATCGGGCTCGCCCGCCTACCGCAAGTACGCCCGGGAGCGGCTCAAGACCGCCGCGCGCGTCATGCCCGCGGACGAGCTGCGCGCGGCCGTGCAGGACGAGCGCGACCCGGACACCCTGGAGGCGCTGGGCATGGCGCTCGCCAGCAAGTCCTCGTTCACGGAGGACGCCACGCTCGTGCAGCCGCTGCTCGCCCGCGCGTCGGGCGACGCGGACCCCAAGGCCCGGGCCGCGGCGATCCGGGGCCTGCGGGGCACCGGCTCCGTGGATCTCATGACGAAGAACGGCGGCGTGGTGACGTACGAGCAGCTCATCCGCGACAGCGCCCCCGAGGTGCGTCAGGCCGTGGTGGACAACCTCATCCACGAGAGCGCCAAGGTGTACTTCGGCCACGAGCGCACCGTGTCCGAGGCGGCCGTGTCCGCGGCGCTGGCCTCGAAGGATCCCCAGGCGGCCGCGAAGCTGCTGTCCGAGGTGTCCATGGAGGCGGTGGGCCACGACACGGTGGAGCGGTTGCGCCAGCAGCTGCGCTCGGACGACCCCGCCCTGCGCGGGGCGGCGGCCACGGCGCTCGGCGGCGTGCCGGGAGCCGAGTCCTCCGCCATGCGCAACGCCCTCGTGTCGCTCTACCGCGACGAGAAGGATCCGGCGGTGCGCAAGGCGGCGCTGCAGGGGCTCGTGCGGCTGGGCATGGGGGGTGCCCGCTCCACGCTCGAGTCCCTGCGAGGCGTGGCCCCCGGGATGGATCCGGAGATCGACGCCTGGCAGTCCGCGCTCAAGCTCGGGCTGCAGGAGTGGCACCTGTTGCTGCGCGAGAAGGAGCGCCTGCGCAGGTAGCGGCTGTCTCACCCCCGTAGTCCCGCAGCGCAGTGCCCCCCCGAGGAGGACGTATGAACATGAAGAAGGTGATGTACACCGCCAGCGCCCTGCTGGCCGGCTGGGCTGGAGTGGCCATCGCGGCGAGCGCCAAGGGCCCCATCTGCGAGCCCAACGCCCGCGTGAACTCGACGACGTACTACAGCTGCAACGGCGGCAGCCACACGGCGCTCGACATCAGCAACGGCACGTGCGGTGAGTGGAACCACCGCGGCATGCTCGCGGGCAGCTTCGCCTACAAGTACTACGGCGGCTGTGGCGCGGCGTGCTACGGCTCGACCTGTAACGGCGGCGCGGGCAATTACTACGTCGTCTCCGGCGGCAGCGGCTGGGAGTTCCGCCAGCTCCACATCTACGCCAACGTCAGCTCCGGCACGAAGACGTGCGACGGCTGCGCCCTGGGCCTGGTGGGCGGCACCGGCGAAGCCACCGGTCCCCACGTGCACGCGGACAACCGCCAGTACGGCACCCGCAAGTCCGCCTGGTACACCAGCAAGGGCACCACCTGCGGCACCACCGGCAACTGCACCACGGTGATCGGCGCCCCCTCGCTGTAGACCCCGCGCGCCCCGTTCCGCTCGCCGTCGCCGGGCGGAACGGTCACGCGTTGCTCAGGGCGCGTAGGAGAACGTCGTGGTGGAACGCACGCGCCGCCTGATGAACAGCACGCCGCCCTCGCCGGTGGCGAGGATGCGCGTCAACTCCCGGCCCTGCGCTCCAGACGCATCGAAATCCAAGGTGATGTCCACCTTGTCCGCGAGCTTCGGCAGTTGCGTGGGACGGGTGCTGATGCGCAGCAGCTCACCCCGGCTCCCATCCACCAGGGCCTCGCCCACGAGCCCATCCGGGCACTTGCTGCCCTCCTTGGGCGCGAAGGCGATGCGCAGCAGGTTGGGCCGCCGGGAGTCCGGGCCCTTCACCTCGAAGCGGTAGCGGCCCTGCTCCCTCGGGGAGAAGGGAAGGTAGTCGAGCTGGAATTGCTTCTCCTTGCTCTCGGCCCGGGCCTTCTCCTCCTTCGCGCGCTGCTCCCTCACCTTCTCGGTGATGTCCTGTCCATCCTGCGTGGCACGCACCACCGTGGAGGCTCGCTTGCCCTCGCGCCACTCGTTGCGCTCCACGGACTCCAGGCGGGACTTCGTCTTGCCCTCGTCGTCGAGCTCTTCCCACACCGTGGTGGCCAGCGTGGTCCGGCCCTGTCTGCGTTGCTCGCGCGCCTGTTCCGCCGCCGCCAGGCGCGGGAGCAGCTCCGTCAGGGGATCCTCATTCGCCAGGACGGAAAGCGGCAGGAAGAAGGACAACGCCATGGACCAGTAAGGGAAGCGCATGCGCGAAAAGCTACTCCTCCCTCTGGAAACGCCAGCCTCCCTGGAGTCTGGGTACGCCCAGGCACGTGACAACTGACACGCAGACAACGCCCCATGGCGGGGCTGTTCGTCCATTATTGAATCGCCCGGAGGAGCAGCCCAAAAACGCGCCATGGATCCGACGAACCGTCCGCCCCCCAGCGACCCGTCGTACGACCTGCTGCACCAGCGAGACCGCCATCCGCTCGACGCCCTCTTCGCGCCGCGCAGCGTGGCGGTGATTGGGGCGAGCGAGAAGCCAGGGAGCGTGGGACGCACGCTGCTGTGGAACCTCATCAGCAGCCCCTTCGGGGGCACCGTCTACCCCATCAATCCCAAGCGCAAGAACGTGCTGGGCATCACCGCCTGGCCCTCGTTGCGCGCGCTGCCGGAGCCGGTGGAGCTGGCCGTCATCGCGACCCCGGCGGCCACGGTGCCCGACGTGATGCGCGAGTGCGCCGAGGTGGGGGTGAAGAACGCCCTCATCATCTCCGCGGGCTTCAAGGAGGTGGGCGGCGAGGGCGCGCGGCTGGAGCAGGAGGTGCTGGAGCTCGCCCGGCGGGCGCGCATCCGGGTGCTCGGCCCCAACTGCCTGGGCGTGATGCGGCCACCCAACGGGCTCAACGCCACCTTCGCGGGGAGCGTGGCGCGGCCGGGCAACGTGGCCTTCATCAGTCAGAGTGGCGCGCTGCTCACGGCCATCCTCGACTGGAGCCAGCGCGAGGCCGTGGGCTTCAGCGCCATCGTGTCCCTGGGCTCGATGATGGACGTGGGCTGGGGCGACATCATCGACTACCTCGGGGATGACCCGCGCACGCGCAGCATCCTCATCTACATGGAGTCCGTGGGCGACGCGCGCTCGTTCCTGTCGGCGGCGCGCGCGGTGGCGCTGCACAAGCCCATCATCGTCATCAAGGCGGGGCGCACCGCCCAGGCGGCCGCGGCGGCGGCCTCGCACACGGGCTCGCTGGTGGGCAGCGACGAGGTGCTCAGCGCCGCCTTCCGCCGCGCGGGCGTGCTGCGCGTGGACTCCATCGCGGACCTCTTCTACATGGCCGAGGTGCTCGCCCGGCAGCCGCGCCCCGACGGACGCCGCCTCACCGTGCTCACCAACGCCGGAGGCCCCGGCGTGCTGGCCACGGACGCGCTGGTGATGGGAGGCGGAGAGTTGGCGCGGCTGTCGGACACCACGCGCGAGCAGCTCACCACCTTCCTGCCGCCCGCCTGGAGCCACGGCAACCCGGTGGACATCCTCGGCGACGCCGACCCCGAGCGCTACGCGCGGGCACTCAAGGTCACGGGCGCGGACGAGAACAGCGATGGCCTGCTCGTCATCCTCACGCCCCAGGACATGACGAAGCCCACGCAGACGGCGGAGTTGCTCAAGCCCTACGCGCGCATGGGCAAACCCATCATCGCCAGTTGGATGGGCGGCTCGGAGGTGAGCGCGGGCGAGCGCATCCTCAACGACGCGGGGATTCCCACGTTCGGCTACCCGGACACGGCCGCGCGCATCTTCAATTACATGTGGCGCTACTCGTACAACCTGGCGGGCTTGTACGAGACCCCCGTGCTGACGGAGGAGCCCGAGCGGCGCGAGGAGGCCGAGGCGCTCATCCGCGAGGCACGCCGCGCGGGCCGCACGATGCTCACGGAGTACGAGTCCAAGCGGCTGCTGGCGGCCTATGGGATTCCCACGGTGGAGACCCGGCTGGCGTCGAGCGCGGACGAGGCGGTGCGCGAGGCCCGGGCGCTGGGCTTTCCCGTGGTGGTCAAGCTCAACTCCCAGCACGTCACCCACAAGACGGACGTGGGCGGGGTGCGACTGGACCTGCGCACGGAGGAGGCGGTGCGCGAGGCCTTCGACGGCATCCGCCAGAAGCTCGAGGAGATGGGACAGCCGGACGCCTTCCAGGGCGTGACGGTGCAGCCCATGGTGAAGCTGGACGGCTACGAGCTCATCCTGGGCAGTGGGCTGGACGCGCAATTCGGGCCGGTGTTGCTGTTTGGCACCGGCGGCACGCTAGTGGAGGTGTTCAGGGATCGGGCGCTGGGCCTGCCCCCGCTCAACACCACGCTGGCGCGGCGGATGATGGAGCAGACGCGCATCCACGAGGCCCTGCGCGGCGTGCGCGGACGCAAGCCGGTGGACCTGGCGGCTCTGCAGAAGCTGATGGTGCGCTTCAGCCACCTGGTGGTGGAGCAACGCCTCATCAAGGAGGTGGACATCAACCCGCTGCTCGTCTCGGAGGAGCGGATGATCGCGCTGGATGCGCGCGTGGTGCTGCACGGGCCCGAGGTGACGGAGGCCGAGCTGCCCCGGCTGGCCATCCTCCCCTACCCCCAGCGCTACGTGGACCGGTGGCGGGCGAGTGACGGCGAGGAGCTGCACATCCGCCCCATCCGGCCCGAGGACGAGCCGAAGATGGTGGAGTTCCACCACACACTCTCCGAGCAGTCGGTGTTCCTGCGCTACGCGGGGATGATGAAGCTGGACCAGCGCGTGGCGCACGAGCGGCTCGCGCGCATCTGCTTCATCGACTACGGGCGGGAGATGGCGCTGCTGGCCACCCGGGCGGACGGTACGGTGCTCGGGGTGGGACGGCTCACGCGCCTGCCCGGAACGGAGGCCGCGGAGTTCGCCCTGCTCATCAGCGACGTGGTGCAGCGCCAGGGCCTGGGCTCGGAGATGCTCCAGCGACTGGTGACGGTGGGCCGCGACTGGGGCCTGCGCTACATCGTGGCGGACATCCTGTCGCGCAATGGCGCGATGCAGCACGTCTGCCGCAAGCTGGGCTTCCACATCCACGAGGGGGAGCTCGGGGATGATATGGTCAAGGCCGTGAAGAAGCTGGACTGAGGGTTCCTCCCCCCGGTCCGCGCGAGAGCGGGATGGCGGCCCACCGGAGGGGCACCCCCGCGGTGGCTTTGCGGACACGATTCAGCACGTGGACCCGGGCGAACCGACTTGTCGGTTGCGAAACAACCAGGAGCCCCGGGGGGCCCTGTGTTGCGCACCGCGTCCAGCGATTGAATTCTCATAAAATAATTCAATAGCTGGACTTAACCCTAAAAATCATTTTTCTTCTTCCTCTGCTTTCGCAGGAATCCGTTTGGTTTCGGCGCAACCTGGCTGAGGAGGACGAAGCACCACCATGAAATACAAAATCACTGGACTCGCCGTCGCGATGATGGTCACCGGCCTGTGGGCGGGTGAAGGTGTCGCGGCCCCCGCATCTGGAGTGCAGGGCTCGGGCACCTCCGCCATCGCGTACATCAACACCACGTCCTGGGCGGACATCCACTACCGCGTCAACAACGGCGGCCAGATCAACGTCCGCATGGTGGTCACCAACGGGCGCAATGAACATACCATCACCAACCTGACCAGCGGCGCCACCGTCGACTACAACTTCACGTATTGGGACACCGCGTGCAACTGCGCCTATGACACGGCGGCGGCCCGGTATGTCCATGGCAGCGCGACGCCGGACGCGGGCACTCCCGACGCGGGGACGCCGGACTCGGGAACGCCGGACTCGGGCACTCCCGACGCGGGCGGCCCCCAGGACGCGGGCACTCCGGACTCGGGCACCTTCGACGGCGGCGGCACCACCAACGTGGTGCCCCTGTTCAACAGCGGCACGGCCCTGGAGCCCGTCCTCGTGGAGAACACGTCCACGGCGATCATCACCCACGTGGGCGACCGCGTGCGCGACCGCCATGCCCGTGAGTCCCAATTCCAGGCATACGATCACTTCCTCAGCCTGTATTTCAACAACCGCACGTTCTACCTCGACATCATCGACGAGGTCGCCAAGGGAGGCACCCAGGTCAAGGTCAACATGACGACCACCTACCCCCATGAGGGCACCAACTTCCGCGCCTTCTTCCGGGGCATCAACACCACGGCGGAGTACTGGCACAACGGCACCTTCACCCGCACGACGGATGATTATCATTACACCGCCAGCGTGGGTTACAACGCCAAGGAGGGCCGGGCGATCAAGGTGGGCGATCGCATGGAGATCGAAGTGGGCGTCTTCCTGCGGCAGCCGGTGGAAGGACGCTTCAACTACTACTCCAGCACCATGCTCTACATCGTCGGCACCGGCGGCATCGTCCCGTTCGAGGGCGTGGGCTCCACCCTGGACTCCTTCCCGCTGCCGGAGACCGCCTGGAGCGGTGGCCGGACCACGCTCAACTACCCCTACTCGAACGAGCCCTCCAAGCGCTTCATGCAGCTGGCGACGAACCTGGCGCCCGTGAACGCGCAGCCCTTCGTCGAGGGCCGCCGCATCCACCACACCCACTTCGGGGACGGCACCCACTCCGAGTCGGGCAACCCCGTGTTCACCACGCAGGTGGGCAAGCTGGGGGTCAACTACGTGGCGGAGTCCTGTGTCGCCTGCCACAAGAACAACGGCCGCGGCCTGCCCCAGGCCACCAACACCACGCTCACCAACATGGTGGTCAAGGTGGGACGCGTCAGCGGAAGCACCGTCACCGCGGATCCGCAGATTGGCGCCAAGCTCCAGCCGCGCAGCACCAGCGGCACGCCCGAGGCCGACGTGCGCATCTCCGGCTGGACCACCACCAGTGGCCAGTTCGCCGATGGGACGGCCTACCAGCTGCGCAAGCCGACCTACAGCTTCTCCAACGTCATCCCCACGCACTTCTCGGCGCGCGCCACCCCGCAGCTCGTCGGTATCGGCCTGCTGGAGGCCGTGCCCGAGACCGCCATCGCCGCCCTGTCCGACCCCAATGACAGCAATGGCGACGGCATCTCCGGACGCATGAGCAACGTGAAGGATCCCCAGACGGGCGAGCTGCGCATGGGCCGCTTCGGCTGGAAGGCGGGCCTGGCGCGCGTGCGCCACCAGGTCGCCGATGCCTTCAATGGCGACATGGGCGTCACCACGTCCGTCTACAAGTCGCTGGACTGCGGCGCGTCGCAGCAGGGCTGCGCGGGCACCAGCACCGAGCTGAGCGATCAGGACCTCGACAAGCTCGTCCGCTACATCTCGCTGCTGGGCGTGCCGGCCCGCCGCAACCTGAACGACACCCAGGCCCAGCGTGGCGAGACGCTCTTCCAGAGCGCGGGCTGCGCGAGCTGCCACAAGGCGTCCCTCACCACGAGCGCCTACCACCCGAACTCCGAGCTGCGCGGCCAGACGATCCGCCCCTACACGGACCTGCTGCTGCACGACATGGGCACGGGCCTGGCCGACAGCCTGCCGGAGAACAACGCGTCGGGCTCGGAGTGGCGCACCGCTCCGCTGTGGGGCATCGGCCTGACGGCGGGCGTGAGCGGCGGCGAGGCCTACCTGCACGATGGCCGCGCGCGCACCTTGTCCGAGGCCATCCTCTGGCACGGCGGTGAGGCCGAGGCCTCCAAGCAGTCCTTCGTCAGGATGTCCGCCGCGGACCGCGACGCCTTGATCAAGTTCCTGCAGAGCATCTGACGCACCCGTCGTCTCCGCCGCCGGGGGGCACTCCCCCGGCGGCGCCTTGCCTACCGGCGCTTGTCGGCGCCGGAAGCCCGACGCGACTCGATTGGAATGTCCCCCACATCGAGCAACTGACCAGGCACCAGCGTCACCGGATGATGGCCGTGAGGAAGTCCGCGCACCTGGAACTCCAAGGTGCCTTCTCCCGAGGAGAGGTCCTCCAGCGTGAAGCGCCCATCCGCGCGGGTGCTGGAGGCGCGGTAGCGCTGTTCCTTCAGGAAGACGAACGCTCTGGCCAGGGGAGCGTTCGTGGCGGCATCCACGACCCGGCCTCGGACGGCCGCCGCCGGCCCCACCAGGACCGTCACCTCCTCCCCCTTGCGCTCCACGGGAGACAGACGGATTTGCCCGATCGAGCCCTCCAAGGTCCGCACCGCCAGCGTCACGGTGTCATCGGGCACGTCCGGCAACTCGAAGCGATCTCCGTGAAACTCGCGGGTGTCCCAGCCCGAGGGGTACTTCCATTCCGGGAGCTGCATGCTCAGGACGAAACCCCGCACGGGTTGGCCATCCCTCCGCACGACCCGGCCGCGCACCGGCGCCTCGGGCCGCAACGTCACCGCCACCTGCTGCTCGCCGCGCTTCACCTCCTGCCGCGCCTCTCCCACGCGCCCTCCGTTCTTCGCGGTCACCACGAGCCGCCTGGCCTTCTCGCCTTCCAGCACGAAGGAGAAGTGGAAGCGCCCCTTCTCGTCCGCGACCGCGGGGCCACTCGGGCCGCCCCCGCTCGGGAGTTCCTCGATGAAGAGCCGGAGCTTGGCACCGGGGGAAGGGGTCCCATCCGGCTCGACAACCAGGCCCTTGATGCGCAGGACCTCTCCCAAGCCTTCCCACCACGGCAGCTCGGTCTGCATGGTTCGTCCCGCCTCGACATCCACCTTCGGCCAGACGGGTTGGCGGCCGAGATAGCTTGCATCCGAGAGGACATGCACATCGTAGGAGCCCCGCGGTAACACCACCTTGAAGCGCCCGGTGGGATCCAGCCGGGACCAGCCGCTCCGATGGAAGACAGAGGAAGATGCGGGTCCTTTCGGTTGAACCGCCACCTCCAATGGCACGGAAGGAGGCGAGCCCCGCGCCGTGCGCACCACGCCCTCGAGCGTGCCAGCCCCCTGAAAGGTGAAGTCCACCCGGGTCGTCTCTTCTGCCTTCACGTCCACGGGCTGGCCCAGCCCCACGTCCACGCCCTCCGGGAGGAAGGCGATGAACTCGCGGCCGATGTCCCTTCCCTGGATGCGGTAGTACCCCTCGGCGTCGGTGCGAGCATCGGCGTTGGTGCGCCCCCACCTGCCCGCCCAACGCGAGCCCCCCTGCACCCACACGCCTGGCAACGGCGCTCCGGCGGCATCCCGCACCTGGCCTTCCACCGTGCCCGTGCCCTTGAGGTTGAGCTTGAGCGGGAAGCGCTCACCCGCGGCCACCATCAACCCCCGGCGCGTGAGCCGCGAATAGCCTGGCGCATCCACCACCAGCTCGTAGGTGCCGCCGGCGGCCAGGCCCTTCAGGGAGAACAATCCCGCGCGGTCCGTCACCCCGCTTGCCGCGTCTCCCCGATGGCCCGCGCGGCGGACGCTCACACGAGCCCCCTCCACGGAGAAGCCCGTGGACCACGCGAGGACCCGGCCCTCCAGTGTCGCCCCCGGCTCGAGCCGGATCCGCACGTCCCGCACCGCCTCCCCCGCCCACACGAAGAGGGGCTTGTCCACCGAGCCCGCCTCGGTCCCGTGCCGCGCGGAAAGAAGATAGGCGCCGGTGCTCACCTCGGCGGAGAAGCCGCCTCTCTCGTCCGTGGTGAGTGGCTGGGGAGAGGGCCCGCTCACCCGCACCTCGGCATTCGCCACGGGCTGGCCCTGGGCATCCACGACGAAGCCCTGGATCACCCCCGCCCGCTCCAACGCCACCGTCAGCGGCGCCGCCGCGGGGAGCACCACCTTGTCCAGCACCTTGGGCGCCCGCCCCGGGGCCCGCGCTTCCAGCAGGTAGGATCCCGCGGAGAGCCCCTCGATGTGGAAGTCTCCCCGCTCGTTGCTCATGGCGTGCACCTGCTCCTCGCGCGGAGCTTCGGGGCCCAAGCCATCGCCCAGCAGCCCGCCATACGCCGTGAGGACGAGCTCCACCCGGGGCACCGGCTCACTCGTCCTCGCCACCACCGTGCGGCCGGTGAGGGAGTGGCCCGGCGCCAACTCGAGGCGCAGGTTCGTGCGCGCCTCGCCATAGGGGCGCACCACCCGCCACGACACGGCGCGGCCCTCGGCATGGACGGCGACCAGATAGGCCCCGGGCCGCGAGGCGAGCCATGCCCGGCCCTGAGCATCCGTGGTGCCGGTGCTCGCCAGCCGCCACGCCACCTCGCCAAGGCCCCGGTCCCGCGCGCCGCGCCAGTACAACCGGACGTCGGCTCCGGAGACTGGACGCCCGTCCGCGAGCACCTCCACCTCCAGCACCCCCTCATCCTCCGTGGGAGGCTCGGCCAGCGGCGGCGTACTGCCCGCCTCCGCATCACCGCGCGCGCCCTCGTCCTCGGGGCTCTCTGGCTGCAGGATCAGACCCGCCCGGCTCTTCAATTCCGGCCGCGGAGCCGGGGCGTCACCCTCCGTGAGGTCCGCGCTTCCCCAGAGTCCAAGCCACAGGAGGAGGATCACTCCCACCATGGCCACCACCACGAGCGTGAGGCTGCGCATACCCAATGTCCGCCCCCAGAGAGGACACCACTCTATCCGGAGAGGGATTCCGCCCAGCGCCCCCCACCCTCCCCGGCGAGGGCCACGGCCCCTGGAGGTCCCCCCGTCGTTCTTCTTCCAACACACGGTTCGCTCCCCTCCCCACCCACCAGGCACGAACATTCCCTGGCGGGAAGTGGTTTGCCTGTCATACCTTTTGCCAGGTAAAACACCGGATGCAGGCGAACCCATCACGAGACGCCAGGCCCATGCGCCAGACCCTGACCTCCCAGCCCGCCAACGCGTACGCGCTCCAGGCGCTCCAGCTCATTCCCCGGCTGTACCGGTGGGCGGTGGCGAGCATGCAGGCCAACCACCTGGGCCGGGACTTGAGCCTGCGCCAGCTGGGCGTGCTCTACGCGCTCCGGGAAGGCGAGTCCTCACCAGGACAACTGGCGCGCCGATTGCGCGTCACGCCCGCGGTGGTCACGGGGTTGCTCGATCGCCTGGAGCGTCAGGGCTACGTGCGGCGCGAGGCCGAACCCACGGACCGGCGGCGCTTCCGGCTGGTGCTGACGGAGAACGGACTCGCGGTGAGCCTGGAGGTCCAGCAGGCGCTGGCCACCGAGTTGACCGCCCAGTTCGCGAGCGCCTCCCCGGAGCAACTCCAGGAGCTGGGCCGCTCGATGCAACTGGTGGAGCGGGCGCTGCTCTCCCTGGAAGAGCGCACGCCGCCCGCCCTCCTCGACGAGGAGGAGCCGGTGAAGAAGCCGAAGGCAAGACGCAAGTGACACCAACGAGGAAGACACCATGGCGACGAATCCCGTGAACGAACAGAAGACGCAGGCGGAGAGTGGGCCTACGCCCCAGGCCACCTGCCCCATGAAGGCCCTGCGCGAGGCGCCGCGCTGCCCCGCGCTCCTCGACAAGGAGAACCCGGAGTTCCTCGCCCGCGCGTACGCCACCTACGCGGACCTGCGAGCCCAGGCCCCCATCGTGCGCACCTCGTTCGGCCACGGCTTCGCGGACGCGGTGCTTCCGGGGGGCGCGAAGCGGCCGGAGTCCGGCAGCCACCCGGCCAAGGAGCGCCTCTTCGTGACCCGCTACGACGAGGTGGTGGAGGCGCTGCTCGAAGATCGCCTCTCGTCCGACTTCCGCACGTCCCTGACGCCGGAACAGCGCGCGAACCTGCAGTACATGCCCGAGGAGATCCGCCCCCTCGCCTACAGCCTGCTGATGTTGGATCCGCCCGACCACACGCGACTGCGCAAGCTCGTCCAACCCAACTTCACCGCGCGCACCATGGAGACGCTCCGGCCGCGCGTCCAGCGCATCGCCGACACCCTGCTCGACCAGGTGGAGCGCGCGGCCGCCGAGCGCGGAGAGCGCGAGGGGGAGCGCCGGATGGATCTGCTCCACACGTTCGCCTACCCGATGCCCATCACCGTCATCAGCGACATGCTCGGCATTCCCGAGGAGGATCGGCAGAAGGTGCACGGCTGGGCGGAGAGCCTGCTCGGTGCGGATCGGCGTGACGCCGCGATGGACGAGCTGCGGCGGGGCAGCCTGCGGGAGTTCGCCCGGTACCTGGATGGCTTGTTCGAGCGAAAGCGGCGCGAGCCCACCGAGGACATGATCAGCCAGATGGTCCACGCCCAGGACGAAGGGGACAAGCTCAACCACCAGGAGATGGTGTCCATGGTGTTCATCCTCTTCTTCGCCGGGCACGTGACGACCGTGAACCTGATTGGCAGCGGCGTGGTGGCGCTGCTCACCCATCCGGATCAGCTCGAGCGCTTCCTGGCCGACCCCACCCACCTCTCCAAGGGCGCGGTCGAGGAGACGCTGCGCTACTGGGGCCCGGTCGACTACATGTCCACGCCGCGCATCATCAAGGAGGACATGGAGCTGGCGGGCACGCACCTGCCCCAGGGGGAGAAGCTGTCGGTGGGACTCGCGTCGGCCAACCGCGATCCCCAGCAATTCCCCAACCCGGACGTGTTCGACATCACCCGTCCGAACGCGCACCGCAACCTGGCCTTCGGCAAGGGCATCCACATCTGCATTGGCGCGCCCCTGGCCCGCCTGGAGGGGCAGATCGCCTTCGAGACCTTGTTCCGGCGCTACCCGCGCATGCGCCTGGAGGTGCCCTTCGAGTCGCTGCGGTGGAACACCGGCTCCGGCCTGCGCGGCTTCGACCGGGTGCCCGTGCGCTTCTAGTCAGCGCCCCGGCACCCCACCCGCGTCCGCCCACCCGGGGACGCGGTGGAGGAGGCCGCGCCTCACGCCCTGGGAGGCGCCGGGTGCGGCGGGGAGAAACGCGCCATCACATCCCCCACGTACACGTAGGACAGGAACGTGGGAGACGTCTTCGCCTCGCGCTGGCGCAGACGCCGCAGGGACTCGCCCACGCTGATGCGCTCCTCCATCAGGTCCCCCACCAGGTGCTCCACCGCGCTGCGCGCGTGCGCGTCCTGCACCGGCCACAAGGGCGCGATGAAGCCCGCGAAACGCTCGCTCACGAACGTCTCCGCCCAACCCCCAATGCCTCCCAGCAGCTCCGTGGCGGCGCCCACCTCGCAGGCGTTGAAGATGACGAGCGGCCGGGACTTCTGCCCCAGCATCGTGAGCGAGTTGCGCACCTCGAGCGTCTGCAGGGTGCCATCCTCGAGGAACACCCGCGAGGGCGACACCTCGTTGTTCGCGCTGTACTTGCCGTGTCCGGCGAAGTGCAGCACGCCCACCGAGCGCGGATAGCCGCCCGTCAGCAGGCTCAGGATGGGCTGGCGCCTTCCGGCCACCCGCACCGCGCGGAAGCGCTTGGACAACTGCCGCGACTCCTCCTGCGCCTGCGGCAGGGGCGCCAGGTGCGGGTGGAACTGGTAGTCCGGCGCCACCGTGAGGATGTCCCCCTGCGTCAGCCGCGCCGACATCGACGTCTGGTAGTCGAGCAGCCAGCGCGCCACCGGGTGCTCCATGCACAACAGCTCCGCGCCCGGCACATCCACCGGCGCCATCAGCTCCCAGGGCACGTGCGGATCATCGGTGATGAACTGGATGGGAAAGCCCGGCCCATACTGCTTGCGCAGCGCCTTGAACGTCTCCCGGAAAGCACTCGGCGTGCGCTGGTAGAGCAGCTTGCCCAGCCCGAGGAACCAGGCGTAGTGCTCGCCCGAGCGCAGCTCGCGCGCCGTGCTGGCCACGCTCTGGAAGAACGCCGCCGGATCCGACCCCAGGTTGAGGTCTCCGGAGAGCCGGGCCGGCAATCCCTCACACGGCACGCCCACGTGGAGCATCCAGTACAGCCGCTGGGGGTTGGAGGGATCCAACCGGTGGATCTGCACCGTCAGGTGGGGCTTCTGGGCCCCCGCGTCCACGGCGAAGACCCCTCGCTCCTCCTCCCCGTCACTCGCGGAGGCCGACACGCCCCCGCCGGACGAGGACGCCGAGGGGGCGCGTGACGGGCCCTGACCCGGATTGCCCGTGCCCGTGGACACGATGGGGACGCGCCGACGGGCCGCTCCGCAGAAGCGCCCCTGGTACTCGAAGGTGGCCACCAGGGTGAGCTCGCCCGAGGCCCCCGCGTTGACGGTGCCGAAGAGGGTCACCGGCTTGGAGCTGTCATTGCGCCGCACCACCACCTCGCCCGTGTCCTCACCCGGCTTGAACGTCATCTCCGCGCACAACAGGCGCACCTGGATGGGCAACTCCTTCCAGTCCTCGGCAAGGCCGGAGAGCGACACCCCCGCGGACTCCGACTCCGCGCCCACCTCGATGATCGACAGGTCCACCTTCACGGCGAGCTCCTCGCCCGGGCGCGCGGCCGTGCGCGGCTCCACCGAGGGGTAGCGGGTGATGGTGCGCCCCTCGTCCCGCGCCGAGAGCTTCGCGGCGAGGTCCTCCTCCGTGACCGGGGCGGAGAACGACTCCGAGCGCCACTCCGACGTCAAGCTGCCGCCATGGCCCACCACGAACTCCAGCGGCTCCGCCTCCTCGGGCAGCTCCCCCTCCCGGTGAAAGACGGCGAAGACGTCGCTCACCGGGATGACCCCGGGGCCGCCCTTGACGGTCACGCGATAGAGTCCGGGCGGCAATGGAGCCAGCGTCCCCTCATGCATCCCATCCGGGCCCCGGACGAGCGGCACGGAGAAGGGCTCCGCCGTCTTCACGTTGCCGACATACGCCCGCAGCGACACGGGCTCGGTGGAAGGCCGCACGCGGATGACCACGGGCTCGTCTTGCGCGAACGCATCCTCGATGCTCAGCGAGAGCATGCTCGGCGCGGGTCCGAACAACGATTCGCGGCACTTGTCGAGCGAGTCGCGGTACTTGTCGAGCGCGAGGTGCTGGCCGGTGATGAGTCCCTCCACGTGCGCCAGCACCTCGAAGGCGTTCTGCAGCGAGGCGTGGGACGTGGAGCTGTACATGGCGCGCTCCTGGCTGCGCGCCTCCAGCGGCATCGCGGCCACGCGCGGCACCGTGCCATCGCCGCCGTGGTCCTTGCCATCCGGCTCGCTCATCAGCATCTCCACGGCCCCGGACGCGCTGATGCGTGCCCCTTGCAACGTCGGCTGGAAGGTGCCCACCACGGGGTAGAGGTGGTAGCCCCGCTTGGGATCGAGGTACCCGTCCTCCCTCTCGTTCTTCTGCATGGCGTGCTCGATCTCCCGCTGGAAGGCGAGGCCCTGGGCGGCGCGCACGGGGTCGAGCTGGCCCAGTCCCTGGACCTCGCCCGGACGCACGAGCCGCCCGTCCGCCAGCTGCACGCAGGGGTAGATGGGCAGGAGCTGGTACGCCGAGGGCAGCGAGCGCACCATCTCCGACAGGTCCACGAGGTTCACCGGCCCCAGGTTCTTGCGGAAGCCCAGCGCGAGCGCCTGCAGGGCCATGAAGGAGCCGCGGTGGGGCGTGCCGAAGGTGATGAGCGCGCGCGTGTCCTTCCACCCGCCGAGGCACTCGAGGAAGTAGCGCGACACGATGCCACCCATGGAGTGGCCCACGAGGATGAGCCGCGCGTCGGGCGAGCCGCCATTGCGCTGGCGCCACGTGCCGAGCCAGCGCTCGGACTCCTTGGCCAGCCGATTCGCGGTGTGGCGGATGTCTTGCCGCCAATCGTAGGGGAACTCGAAGAAGTTGGAGCCCGGGATGAGGCCGAGCCGGCTCACGAGCATCTCCGACACGCGGGTGTAGCCGTCCACCTTCCAGAACCCGGGGATGAGGTGCGTGTCGGGGAGCACGGCGGTGGCCTCCACCCCGTCATCCACGAAACCTCCCTTGCCGTCGGACTTCAGGGTGAGGGACTTCACGCTGCCCGCGCCGCTGAAGAGCGCCCGGAAGATGGCCCCACCGGACAGGCCCCAGATCTCCTTGTCGTCCCGCTTGAGCACACTGCCGAGCAGACCGGGCAGCAACACGACGACATCCTTGATGACGGCGGCCATGGCTTCCTCCTGAGGGAGTGGGGCTCCTGGACCCGAGTACGCAGGGGACCCAGGAGGTCTGACGATAGCCGGAATCGTATGGTTCCCCTCCGACCCATCCGCGCCCGGGGAGCGTGGGGGACTGAACGCTTGAGCCGCCACGCCCCGGCATCTTCCCGGAGCGTTCCGGTTGCGAGCGCGGCTTCGCTCTGTAGGATGCCCGCCCCATGCGCACGAAATTCCTGACGACGGGACTCCTCCTCCTCACCACCCTGACGGCCTGCAAGGACAACCCGCCGCAGACCACCCCTCCGGCGGCGCCCCCCGCCAACACGACGGCGCAGCAGGCCACGCCGCCGCCCGCGACCCCGCCGCCCGCCACCCCTCCCCCCGCCGAGCCCCCGGCGGGCACGCAGGCCGACGCGGCGCCCCAGGAGCACGGTGCCAGCGCGGCGCCCCGGACCCAGGCCCCCGCCGAGAACCCCGGCCCCTGGCAGAAGAAGGCGCTCAGCGGGCAGGAACTGTTCGCCACGTTTCAGACCAACCAGGGCGACATCGTGGTGAAGCTCTTCTCCAAGGACGCGCCGCTCACCGTGGCCAACTTCGTGGGCCTGTCCACCGGCGAGCAGAAGTGGACGGATCCACGCTCGGGTCAGCAGAAGGAGAACACGCCGCTGTACCAGAACGTCATCTTCCACCGCGTCATCCCCGAGTTCATGATCCAGGGGGGAGATCCGCTGGGCCAGGGCATTGGAACGCCGGGCTACAACTTCGAGGACGAGTTCAAGAGCGGCCGCACGTTCGACAAGCCGGGCATCCTCGCCATGGCCAACCGAGGCCCGGGCACCAACGGCAGCCAGTTCTTCATCACCGTGTCCACGCCCCAGCACCTCAATGGCCGGCACACCATCTTCGGCGAGGTGGTGAAGGGCTATGAGGTGGTGGAGAAGATCTCCCGGGTGGAGACGGCGGGAGGGAACAAGCCGACGAAGGACGTGGTGCTCAAGAAGGTCGCCATCAGCGACCAGCAGCCGAAGTAAGGGAGGACACGCACCATGCGACGAGTGAGCACGAAGCTGGGCGAGTTGGACTGCCAGGTGTTCGACGCGGTGCCGGAGGGAACGAGCCCGGAGCTGGCGGTGGTGCTGTGCCACGGCTACGGGGCCCCCGCGACGGACCTCGTGCCACTGGCGCGCGAGCTGGCGCAGTTGCAGCCCGAGCTGGGCGCCAAGGTCCGCTTCGTCTTCCCCGCGGCGCCCCTGTCGCTCGCGGCCATGGGGATGCCGTCCGCGCGGGCGTGGTTCCACCTGCCCCCGGAGGTGTTGATGGGGCAGGAGCGGGACTGGAAGAAGTTCGCGGTGTCCGTGCCCGAGGGGCTGGCGCAGGCGCGGCGGGGATTGATGGGCCTGCTGTCCGCGCTGTCGGCGGCGACGAAGCTGCCCTATGGGCGCATCGTCCTGGGAGGCTTCAGCCAGGGCGGCATGGTGACGACGGACCTGGCGCTGCGGTTGGAGGAGGCTCCGGCGGGATTGTGCATCCTGTCGGGGGCGCTCATCTGCCAGGACGAGTGGAAGCAGCGGGCCGAGCGGCGCAAGGGCCTGCCGGTGTTGCAGGGGCACGGGCGCCACGACGACATCCTGCCGTTCCATCAGGCCGAGTCGCTGAGGGATCTGCTGAAGAACGCGGGCCTGCTCGTGGACTTCGTGCCCTTCGACGGGCCGCACACCATCGATCCGGACGAGCTGGCGAAGCTGGCGGAGTTCCTCCACGTCCGCTTGTTGAAGCGCTGAGCGGGAAAGAGCCCCGGAAGAGGAGCGAGCCATGTACCACGCCAGGGAATTGACGGTGGCCACGCGAGGCCGGGGCTTCTACGACATCACGGACGAGGTGCAGCGGGCGGTGGCGGCGAGCGGCGCACGCGACGGCCTGTGCACCATCTTCCTGCACCACACGAGCGCCTCGCTGCTGCTGTGCGAGAACGCGGATCCGGACGTGAGAAAGGACCTGGAGTCCTTCTTCTCGCGGCTGGTGAAGGATGGGGATCCGCTCTTCGTCCACGACGCGGAAGGGCCAGATGACATGCCCGCGCACGTGCGCACGGTGCTGACGCAAAACTCCATCAGCGTGCCCATCAAGGGGGGCGAGGCCAGCCTGGGCACGTGGCAGGGCCTCTACGTCTGGGAGCACCGCACCGCGGCCCACCAGCGCCGGGTGACGGTCTCCATCGTGAGCTGAAGCAACTGAGCGGGGGCCAAGGCCCTACTCCTCGGACTCCTGGGCCTCCAGCAGCTTGTAGAGTGTCTTGCGGTCCACGCCCAGCAGGCGCGCCGCCTCGCTCTTGTTGCCGCCCACGTGCTGGAGCACATGGGCCGCGTAGCGCCGGGACAGCTCGGCCAGGCTCGGCATGTCCCCGGCGAGGCCGCTGAGCTTCTTGGGCGCGTCGCCGATGGGCTCGGGAAAGTCCTGGGGCCCCAGCACGCCCGTCACGTTGAGCGCGAGCGCCCGCGCCACCACGTTCTCCAACTGCCGCACGTTGCCTGGCCAGTCATATGCCGCCAGCCGGGCCATCGCCTCGCCCGCCACCACCGGCGCCACCCCGCCCCGCGCGTGCAGCGCCGCGAAGTGCTCCACCAACGCCGCGATGTCCTCGCGCCGCTCGCGCAGGGGCGGCAGGTGCAGGTGCACCACGTCCAGGCGGTAGAGCAGATCCTCGCGGAACAGCCCCTCGGCCACCCGCGCCTTCAAGTCCTTGTTCGTCGCCGCCACCACCCGCACGTCCACCTTCACGGGCGCGCTCTCGCCCACGCGGCGGATCTCCCCCTCCTGCAACGCGCGAAGCAATTGCGCCTGCACCTTGGGGCCCACGTCGCCAATCTCGTCGAGGAAGAGCGTGCCGCCGTGCGCCTCCTCGAAGAGGCCTCGCCGCGCCCCCGTGGCGCCGGTGAACGAGCCGCGGGCATGGCCGAACAGCTCGCTCTCCATGAGGGACTCGGAGATGGCGCCGCAGTCCACCGGGATGAAGGGCCCGGCCGTGCGCGGCGAGCGCCGGTGCAGCGCCCGCGCCACCATCTCCTTGCCCGTGCCCGTCTCGCCGGTGATGAGCACCGGCACCGACGTGGCCGCCGCCCGCGCCACCTGCTTGTACACCTCGAGCAACCCCGGGCTGCGGCCCACCATGGCGCCGCGCTCCACCTGCTTGCGCAGCGAGCGGTTCTCCTCCACCAGCCGCTTCTGCTCCAACGCCCGCCGCGCCACGCGCACGATGGCGTCCACGTCGAAGGGCTTGGACAGGTAGTCGAAGGCGCCCTGCTGGATGCTGTCCAGCGCGCCCTCGATGTTGCCAAACGCCGTCACCACGATGACGGGCGTGTCCGGCAGGTGCGCGCGCACCTCGTGCAACACGAGCAGTCCGTCGCCCGCGTTGGGCATCGCCATGTCGGTGAACACCAGGTCGAACGGACCCTCTTCCGCCATGCGCGCCGCGGCCATCTTCGGATCCGAGGCCTGCGTCACCTCGCCGAGCATGCCGAGCAGGCGCTTGAGCAGATCCCTCGCGTGGGGATCATCGTCGACGACGAGGATGCGCGCCGGATTCATCTAGGCCGCTCCTCGCTGGGCCACGGGCGCCGCCTCGGCCACGAGGGGAAAGCGCACCGTCACCCGGGTGCCCTCGCCCGGCGCCGAGCGCAGTTGCAACGAGCCCTCGTGCGCCTCCACCAGACGCCGGGTGGTCGCCAGGCCCAACCCGTGCCCGGGAATGCCCCGCGTCTCCGGCGAGCGGAAGAAGGGCTGGAAGAGCTTGCCCTGGGTGTCCTCGCTCATGCCCATGCCATTGTCGACGACCTCGAACACCGCCTCGCCTCCCTCACGCGCCACCCGCACGCTCACCCGCGCGTCGGACCGGCCCGCCGTGTACTTCACCGCGTTGGATAGCAGGTTCTGCGCGATGATCTGCAAGAGCTGCGAGGGGCACATCACCTTCACGCCAGAACTCAACTCGCGCTCCAGGGCCACGCCCTGCGCCGCCGCCGTCTGGCTCACCTCCAACAGGAGCGTGCTCACCGCCGTGTCCAGCTCGCCCACCACGGGCTCGCCCCGGGTGCCCGCGCGGCAGAAGCGCAAGAGCGCCTCGATGAGCTCGCCCATGCGCACCGCGCTCGACTCGCACAGCGACACGAGCTCCAGCGCCTGCGGCTCCTTCACCGCGCCCGAGCGGCGCAAGAGCGTCAGGTAGCCCTTGAGCGGCGACAGCGGGCCCATCAGGTCGTGCGCCACGCGCCGCGTGAAGGCGTCCAGCTCCTGGTTGCGCCGGTCCAGCTCCTCCATCTGCGCCTGGATCGTCTTGCCCTGCCGCTTGATGACCGAGGTGATGCGCCAGACCACCGACAGGGACACCAGCATCGCCAGCAGCGTCACCGCGCCGCCGAAGGCCAGGTTGCGCGTGCGCAGCGCCGCCAGATGGTCGAGCAACTGGCGGCCCTCCTCCGCGTTCTCCCGGTTGAGATGGCCCGCCAGTCCGTCGATCTCCTCGGCCAGGGGACGCACCTGTTCCACCAGATGGTGCCGGGCCCGCTCCGCCTCCTGACGATTGGAGAGCACCGCCGCGGCCCGCACCTGCTCGGCCAGGCGCGTGCACGCCATGTTGAAGCGCTCCCACACGACGAGGCGTTCTCCCTTGGGCAGGCCGCGCGTGTACGCGAGCGTCGCGTCACGCACGTCCGCGAGGATGTCCTCCATCACCTCGTTGGCCGCCTGGCGCTCCTCGTCGTTGCTGGCCCGGATGTGGGCCTCGATGGCGGACTCCAGTGAAATGGCGTCCACACGGATGCGGCCGATGAGTCCCGCCCGGTCCAACGACTCCTGGAAGCGCGCGGCCACCTCATGGCTCGTGCGAACCTCCGTCCAGAGGAAGAAGGCAGCCACGGCCGACAGCAACATCACCGCGAACAGGAAGCCCGCGCGGTAGACCCGGATCGAAGGAGAGGACTTCACGGCGTGCTGGCGGACTCGGCGGGAGGAGGAGAAGGCGGGAGCAGGGGCGGAATGGGCAGCGGCTGCGGCTGGCTGCGCCGCCGCGCCCGGGACAGCGCCGACTGGTACCACACGTCCTCCAGCTCCTCCTGGATGGCCGTCAGCTCGCGCTGCTTCGTCACCAACTGCGCGTTGTGCTCCACCAACGTGTGCCGCTCCGCCTGCACCCGCTCCAGCTCGTCCTGCCACAACGGCGGAAGCAACACCTGCTCGGCGCGCTCCAGGTTCACCACCTCCAGCGCGCTCTCCACCGCGGCGAGCCGCATGGCCAGCGCTTCCACCCGCTCGCGCTCTTCCTCATACCGGCGCTTCCACTGATCCATGTCCTCCGACACTGGAGGTGGTGCGGTTACCTTTGGGGTCACGCACCCGACCTCCAACCCACACATGACCACCGTGATGAAGAGGTACCGCATGCCTTCGCTCCCGTCCTCCGCCGCGCGTCATGCGCCTCAGGGCTAGACCGGGCTCTACCTTGGCCGGCTGACAAGGCCAGCATCCCCAAGATGGAGGGTCACGTCAAAGAGCGCGGTGGGTTTGTGGGGAGGGTGCCCCCAAGCCGGGCAGGCGACATGGGGAGAATCTCCGCAATCCAACACCACGGCCCCTGGGAAGAGGCCGTGGCACGGCGGGTGCTCTGTCACGCGGATGAAACGTCGCACTCAAGCGACGGTTCATCGTCCTTCCGGAGCCCGACCATGAAGAACGTCCTCGCCGCCGTTGTGCTGTCCGCGTCGCTGTCCGCGTTTGCTTCCGAGCCCACCAAGGCCGCTCCGGCTCCCGCCGCCGCTCCCGCTCCCGCCGCCGCTCCGGCTCCCTCGCTGAAGGGCGAGGCCCAGGCCGAGGGCATCAAGGCCGAGGCCCAGCCCGAGGCCGCCCCCACGACGGAGACGAAGACCGAGACGAAGACCACCAAGAAGTCCACCAAGAAGACCACGGCTCCGAAGGCCCCGGCCACCGAGACCAAGGCCGCCGAGACCAAGTAGTTCGTCTTCTCGAGCCGCATCGTCCGAGGGCGCCCCCATTCCGGGAGGCGCCCTCGTCGTTTTCAGCTCAAAGCGCCCGCCGGCTCATGGGCTCCCGAGGTCGGTGGTGCTGAAGTACTCCTCGCGCTGGACCGTGAAAGGCACCTCGGTGCCGTCCTCGAGGCGTCCCGTCCAGGCCGCGCCCGCGACAGGTCGATGGCTCGCGTCGTTCGGGAGGCTGGCGGTCACGGGCACCGCGCTCCCTCGCGCATGGCCGAGCGCCGCGGAGCGCGTCTCCAGGCGGAGAATCTGATCGAAGTCCGGAGCGCGGCGGGCGACGTGGACGCCGAACCACTCTCCCTCCCGGCCGAACACCCGGTAGCTCGCCGAGGACGGCGCCGGGTCGGTGGGTCGCAGCGCCTCGACCATGAGCAGACGCTGGACCGTGAACGACACCTTCGCCGCGCTGTCCGCGGAAGGAAGCGGCGTTCCGCCCTGCTCGAAGTGACCGTGGTAGAGCTTGCCGTCCAGCGTGGAGCCCGGCTTCAACGAGGCCAGGGCGAAGGGCTCCGGCTCGAAGGTCACGAGCGGGCTGCCCGCGGCCCGGTCCGCGTCGTAGAGGCGGCGCCCCGCTTCATCCAGGCGGGCCTCGATGACGATCTGCCAGGCATGGAGGCCGTGCCACATGGGCAGGTGGTAGAGGTAGAGGCCCTGGTCTCCAAAGACAACCATGCCATGCACGCCCGCGCGCGTGGACACGGCCAGGGCCGAGGGCTCGCCGACCTCCCGCGCGCGCGACACGCCAGGCGCGGCCCGTTCACTTCCACGACAGGCCAGCAGACCCACGCACAGACCCATCACGCACGGCTTGCCCAACCGCCACACCCACTGAGACGACATCCAGCAGACTCCTCGCCAGGCGCGCTCCCTCCACGGAGCCACGACGGGGCCCGCGCGTAGCACTTGTCCTCGTCCCCGGCCAGCAGCCCCGGGTGGAGGGCGGGCCGTTCCCCGGATTGCCTGGAGCTTCTTTTTCTCCCAACATGCCGCCGGCTTGCCGTTGCACCTCCTTCACCCCACGAGACCGCCCATGTCGCAGACGACTCCGAACTCCTCCGCGCTTCCCACCGAGCCCCCCGAGCTGGCGGCCAGGCGGGAGCAGTTGCTGGCCACCCTGGAGAAGGAGGCGAAGGTGGCCACCGGCACCGCCGAGCCCGTCCTGCGCAAGATGCACGAGCTGCTCGCCAACACCCAGCCGGGCGCGCCGTTCAACCCGGCGCTCTACGAGGACGTCAAGAGCGCGTTCGTGAACTTCACGCAGGCGCCCGTGTTCCCGCCTCCCGCCATCATCATGGAGTGTCTGGCGTTCATGCAGGAGCGGCAGGTGGCGTTCATCTCCGCCACCCAGCGTTGAACCCCCCAGGTACACCGCCCCACCCCGTGGCGTAGACTGGCCACGGAGGGTCGATGAACATCCGTTCCAATCGCCGGGTCACGCTCGGCATCGCCACGCTCGTCATCCTGCTCGGCATCTGGTGGATGGCCGTGGACGATTGCGTGTCCACCTGGATCTTCCAGGGGGTGAAGATGCCGCGGTGTCCGGACGGGCACATGCGACAGACCGTGACCCTGGACGTCCAGGGACTCGCCCGCGAGGCCACGGGGAGCGTCACCGTCGGGGCCCTCGCCCATGGTGTCACCCGGGACGGCGGCACGCTGCAATCCGCGGTGCGCCGCCTGGAGCCCACCCTGTTCCTCGTGGATGCCGAGGGCAAGGAGACTCCGCTTCCCGTCGAGAGTCCCTGGGAGCGGCAGAAGCCCGGCTTCGCCCAGAGTGCCCGGGTGAAGCTGCCCGCCCTGCCGGACGGGGATTACCGGCTGCGCGCCCGCGTCGACTCGCCGCTGGGCACGGACACCGTGGACGCCCGCCTTGCCCTCTACTCTCCCGCCCGCGTCCAGGTGCTCACCGATCGGCCCCTCTACGAGCCCGGCCACGTGGTGCGCTTTCGCGCCGTGGTGCTGCGCGCCCGGGACCTGGCTCCCCTCGATGGGCGCCCCGGCTCCTGGTTCGTGAGCGATCCCTCGGGAGAAACCCTGCTCGAGCAGCGCATGCCGGCGGGCCCCTGGGGCGTGGTGTCCGGAGAGTTCCCGCTCGACCGCGGCGCGGCCACCGGCTCCTGGAAGGTGTCCTGGACGAGCGGAGACACCTCCGGCGAGGCGTCCTTCCAGGTGAAGCCCTTCACCCTGCCCCGCTTCCAGGTGGAGGCCCAGGGCACGAAGCCCTTCTGGCGCGCGGGCGACTCGCCCCTCGTCGAGGGCCGGGTCCTCTACACCTCGGGAGCCCCCGTGGCCGGCGCCGCCGTGAAGGTGGACTGGCACGCCTCGGGCCGCTGGCCTCCGCCCACCGCGTGGCTCGACGCGAACGCCCGCGACGGGCTGCCCCGCGAGGCCCGCACGGACGCCGCGGGACGCTTCCGCCTCCAACTGCCGCGCGTGCCCTTCGATCTGCGCGGCCAGGCCACCCTCTCCGCGACACTGTCCGCCACGGACCCGGCGGGAGACCAGGTGCGAGGCGCCACCTCGGTGCTGCTCGCCGAGGACGCCCTCTCCGTGTCGGCGGTGACGGAGCTGTCGGACGGCCTGGTGGACGGCTACAGCAACCGCGTCTACCTGCGCGCCACCACCGCCGACGGCCGGCTGTTGCCCGGCGCCGAGCTCACCGTGCGCCGCGCGTGGGACCCCAACGACGAGGGCATGCGCGCGGTGACGGACGAGGACGGCGTGGCCGCCTTCCAGCTCGATCCGGGCCCGCCCATCAACGTCGTGCTGCCCGCCATGCCGGTGCGCCCCGCTCCCCGGCCCCCTCCGGTGCGGCTCGACGGGTTGAGGGATCTGCTCGCCGACGAGGGCGACGCCTCCCTGGAGGATCAGCTCGCCGTGGAGCGGTGGTTGGAGCCCCTGCGCCCCTGCGCCCGCTTCGTCTCGCCCGACGCGGGTTCCTTCGAGGTCCAGCTCGGCCTGCGCGTCACGGCGGGAGGCGCGGTGGTGGACGTCACCGCGGAGGACTCGCCGCTGGCCTCCTGCGCCGCCGCGATCCTGCGCACGCGCACCCTGCCTCCCGGCCGCGAGCGCATGCTGGGGCTCGGCCTGAGCCTGACAGAGCCAGGACTGCCCTCGCTCGGCTTCGAGGTGCGCGAACTCTCCGACGCCAGCGAGGGGCTCGAGGAGGCGCTGCACCGCGCGGTGCTCGATGCGCGCGAGTGCTTGCCCGCGGACTTGTCGCTCTCCGCGCCGCTGCCCGCGGTGCTCACCTGGCGCACGCGTCCAGGCAAGCGCGAGGTGGAAGTGGGCTGGACGTCCCCACGCGCCCAGGAGGACTCGCTGCCCACCACCCACCTCGCCTGCATCCAGTCGCGCTTCACGGGGATGCGACTGAGCGGGGAGCCCGGCCACGCCATGGGCATCGTGCGCTTCACCGCCGAGCCCGCCTCCCGCGGCTCCGAGGGCGCCGCCCCCCAGGAGACGACGATGCTGGGCTACGAGCTGAAGGTGAGCGCGAAGGACGCGACGGGGGAGCTCGGCGCCACGACGTGGACCGCATCGCCCGCGCCATTGCCTCCCACGCGCCTGCGCGCCTCGCCCGTGCTCGCCCAGGCCGGAGGGGACGTGAGCATCGAGCTGCTGCGCAGCCCGGACTTCGTGGGGGGGCTGCCCGAGGAACTCGAACTCCAGGCGGGAGACAGGACGCTCCGGGCGAAGGTGGAGCGGACGGGGACGGTGCCGGTGGCGCGCTTCTCCCTGCCCACCAGCTTCGAGGGTTGGGCCGAGGCCTCCTGGAACGGGGCCGTGGCGCGCGTGTACGTGGCGCCCCAGGCACGACTCTCGCTGGAGGTGTCGCCGGACAAGGCGGCCTATGCCCCCGGCGAGCTGGCCCACCTCCAGGTGAACACGTGGGTGGACGGCCGCAAGGGCCCGGCGGCGGTGGGCCTCTTCGGCGTGGACGAGAGCCTGTCACAGCTCGTGGCCCTGCCGGACGCGGACGCGTTGGATGGAATGCGGCCGGCGCCCTCGGTGCCCTCGCCCGCCTTCGGGGTGCTGGACAGCACGGCGCTCGTCATGGGGCGCATCCGGGGCGCCAACGCCGCCGCCGCCACGCTGCTGCGCGTGAGGGGCGTACCCACGCGCGACGACGGGGAACGGACCCTGTCCTTCTCGGCACGGACGCCCTTCGAGCCCGACGTGGAGTTGACCGAGCCCTTCTACCGGGTGCTCTCCGAGCTCACGGTGCGGGTGCGCGCCTGGGAGGAGTCCGCGCCCCAGGGCGAGACGCTGTCGCCCGAGGGGCTCGCGCGGCAATGGGAGCAGGCGCTCGCGGCCTGTGAACAGCGGGGCGAGAAGGTCACGGACGCCTACGGCCGCCGGTTGAGGTTGTCGCAACTGCCCCAGGAGCTGCTCGCCCTCACGGATCCGCGCGCGGTGGTGGTGAACGGGACGCGGTTGCCTCAGGACATCGAGAATTGGGGCGCATGGGTCGCCCGGGAGTCGCCATGAAGCGCCACATCCTCGTGGGAGCGGGGGGCCTCGTCGTGGGCATCCTGCTGACCCTGTTCGTCCTGGGCATCATGATGCCGCGCCTCTCACCGGAGCCGGACATGCGGGCGGCGGAGTCCATGATGGAGCCAGTCATGCAGGCCGCTCCCTCCACCCCCTCTCCCGAGGAGGAGCTCGATGAGCAATCGCCCAGGGGAATCGGCATCGCGCCCGGGCGCGGAGGAGCGCGCAATCGGAGCCCGGCCGCGTTCGGGATGATGAAGAAGGAGATGAGTAAGGGAGCCGGGGGAGCGATGGCGCCCCCTCCTCCGCCGCCCCCCGCCCCCATGGCCGAGCAGCAGGAAGCGGCGGCCCCCTCGGGACGGGCGTGGTTCCCCGAGACGTTCCTCTTCGAGCCCCTGGTGGTGACGGACGCATCGGGCGAGGCCTCGGTGCCCGTGAAGGTGCCGGACAGGCTGACGCGCTGGCGGGTGCTGGCGCTGGCGCATTCGCGCTCGGGGGCCCAGGCCGGAGCGGTGAGCACCTTCGCGAGCTCGCTGCCCACCTACGTGGATCCGGTGTTGCCCGCCTTCCTGAGGGCCGGAGACGTGGTGCGCATGCCGGTGCAGGTGGTGAACACCACGGGCACCGCGGTGACGCGCGCGCTGAAGGTGGAGGCCCAGGGAGTGGCGGTGGAGGGCGGCACGCGCACGGTGACGGTGCCGGCGGCGGGCAGCGTGGTGGAGTACGTGACGCTGCGCGCGGCGAGGCCGGGGCCGGTGACGGTGCGGGCCGCGCTGGAGGGAGCGGACTCGGTGGAGCGCGGCTTCGAGGTGTGGCCCACGGGCCAGCGGGTGCGCGAGACCCGCGGCGGCACCCTGGCCGCGCCGCGCACGCTGGAGCTGGTGGGGGCCGCGTCCCCGGTGGAGGGCAGCGAGCGGGTGCGGCTGCTCGTCTTCCCGGGGGCGCTGGGCGTGCTGCGCTCGGAGCTGGCGGCGGCGCCCGGCCGCACGGGCGAGGCCGAGGACGCCTATGCGCTGCTGCTCACCGGGCGTGCCCCGGCGCTGCTCCAGGGCCTGGGCGGGACGGTGGAGCCGCGCTCGCTCGAGCAGGCGTCGGTGCTCGCGGGCCAGCGGGTGCTCCGGGCCGGACGCGCGCCGGACGTGGCGACGGCGACCCTGCTCGCCGAGGCGGCGCTGGTCCACCCGGGCAACCCCGTGCTGGCACGGCTCGGCGAGCGCCTGTCCGAGCAGGTGGCGCGGGCCCAGCGTCCGGATGGAACGTGCCAGGGCGGCGAGGGGTGGACGTTGCAGCGGCTGCTGGTGGCCACGGCGGAGTGCACCCGGGTGATGCGCGCCGGGATGGGCACGGACGCGGGCCGCCGGCGGGCCTCGGCCTTCGGGGCGCGCGCGGCGGGTGCCTTCGAGCGCTCCCTGTCACGGATCCGGGACGGGTACACGGCGGCGGCGGTGCTGGCCAGCGGAGCGGTGTCCGGCTCGGTCCGGGACACGCTGCGTGGGCGGGTACGCGAGGCGCTCCAGCGGCGGCCGGATGGCGCGGCGTACCTCCCCGTGCCAGCGGGCGTGGTGCGCGCGGATGGACGGGTCCCCTCGGAGGCCGAGGCCACCGCGCTCGCGGTGCTGGCGCTGGTGGAGGACAAGCAAGCGCCGCTCGCGGACCTGGGCACCTCGCTGCTCGCGGACTACCGGCCCGAGTCCGGCTGGGGCGACGGGCGAGCCAACCTCGCCGGGCTCCAGGCCGTGCTGGCCCTCTTCAAGGAGCCGCTGCCTTCTCAGGTCCGGGTGGTGCTGGAGCGGGATGGCCAGCCGGTGACGGAAGGGACCTTCGACGCGAAGGCGCTGCGCGAGGTGCTCGCGCTGGAGGCGGAGGCACCCGGTTCCACGGGCCCGCACACCTGGAGCGTGCGCGCGGAGCCCGCGGTGCCGGGGCTGGGCTTCGCCCTGACGCTGGCCGCCCGCGTGCCCTGGCGCGCGAGCGAGCCGGGCCATGGGCTGGAGCTCGCCATGAAGGTCGCGGCGGACGCGAAGGTGGGGATGCCCGTGGAGGTGACGCTCCAGGCGGCTTCTCCGGCGGGCCTGGAGCTCACGCTGCGCCAGGAGCTGCCCGCGGGGGTGCAGGTGGATCACCCGAGCCTGGAGGAACTGGTGCGGCAGGGCCGGGTGGCGGCCTACGACGTGGAGGACGGAGCGGTGAGCCTCACCCTGCCGCCGCGCGGCGCCGCCGAGCCCTTCACGGCCCGGTTCCGGGTGGTGCCCACGCTCGCCGGCACGTTGCAGGCGGGCGCCTCCAGCCTCTCGCTCGTGGGGAGCGAGAACACGGCCTTCCGCGTGGTGCCCACCACCTGGACGATCCGCTGAACCTACGGCTTGGGGATGAGGATGAGATCATCCCCCTGCCGCAGGCGGTACACCCCGTCCGAATCCCGGCAGCGCCCGGCGTGATCGCGAATCCTGGCATCGAGAGCGCGCGCCTCGTCGTCGCTCAGGGCGGCGAGCTGCCGCGCGGTGTAACAGTCCTCGAACACGAAGAAGCGGCAGAGCGTGTACATCTCCTCGAAGGTGGTCGCGGAGAAGCCGTTCCGGGTCTCGACCACCTCGAACGGGAGCTGCTTGTCCTTCAGGATGGCCTTGAGCTGCTCGCTGGTGATCACCGTCTGGGTGAAGTCGCGATGCAGCTCGTAGTTCTGCCCGCGGGCCGAGCCGAGGACGACCAGACAGTAGCCCCCCGGGCGCACGAACGAGAGCAGCCGATCGATGGCCCCACCCCAGTCGGACACGGGCACGTGGTACAGCATGTGCGAGCAGAGGACGAGCTCGTACTGCTCGGACGATTGAAAGCTCTCCAGCGTCCCGTGGATGAGCCGGGCCCCCGGGAGATCGAACGCGCCGAGCTGCTCCCGGTTGGGCTCGAGCAGGGTGAGCGAGCCGAAGTGCGGCGCGAGCCGCCGGGCAATGGCGCCCGGCCCCGCGCCGACATCGAGCAGCGACGGACGCGCGGGCAGCCGGGAGAGCAGACTCCGCTCCACCCACTGCCCGATGTTCTCGGGGTGCAGGGCCGTCCTGCCGAGCAGGTGGAAGGCGGTGGCGTACTCCTGGGGAGACAACGTGATGTTCATGGCGTGAGGTCCTCGGAGGTCAGCCTAACACCCACCACACGCTCGACCCGGAGCACACGGCATTCCCCGCAACCCACGCGTGTAGGAGAAGGGTGACGCACACGCGACACCCCTGCCCGCTCCCTCGCTGGCGAGGCGGCCATGGCTTCTGGCGTCCGCGCGCGATCGGTTCTGATAGCCTACGCGCCCGCCTGCCATGTCCTCGCTCGACGCCACCGCCACTTCCATCAGCCGGACGCTCGATCCGGATCTCATTCCAGGCTACCGGCTGGAGAAACTCGTTGGAGCCGGGGGCATGGGCGAGGTGCACAAGGCCACCCAGCTCTCGCTCGGCCGCACCGTGGCGGTCAAGCTGCTCAGCCAGCAGCTCGCCCAGGACGAGAGCTTCGTCGCGCGCTTCCAGAAGGAGGCCGCGGCGCTCGCCACCCTGCACCACCCGCACATCGTGTCCATCGTCGACAAGGGCAGCACGCCGACGACGTACTACTTGGTGATGGAGTTCGTGGACGGGCCCTCGCTGCGCGAGCGCATGCGCCAGCCGCCCGAGGATCCCTTCGAGCACCTGCGGATCATGATGCAGATCTGCCGGGCCATCGAGTACGCGCACAACCGGGGCGTCATCCACCGCGACCTCAAGCCGGAGAACATCCTCTTCGACATGCAGGGAGGCGACCTGCCCAAGGTGACGGACTTCGGGCTCGCCTCGTTCCTCGAGGACAGCAGCACGCGCTTCGCCCTCACCAGCACGCACGTGGCCATGGGGACGCTGTCCTATATGGCGCCCGAGCAGCGCGTGGACGCGAAGAACGCGGATGGCCGCGCGGACATCTTCGCGCTCGGCCTCATCTTCTACGAGATGCTCGTGGGGGAGCTGCCCGCGGGCCACTATGATCCGCCCTCGCGCCGCAAGCCGGGGGTGGACCCCAAGCTGGATGGCATCATCGACCGGTGCCTCAAGCAGCAGCCCGAGGAGCGCTACCCGAACGTCACCGCGCTCATCCGGGATATCGAACCGCTCATCCCCCACTACACCACCATCGCGCCGGCGAAGCTCAGCCGGGTGCAGCGCGCGAAGCGGGTGGCGGGGCGCGTGGTGCGCACCTGCCTGCAGGTGGTCGCCACGGTGATGGTGATCGCGTCCGTGGGCATCCTGGGCGTGGCGTGGATGCGCAGCGGGGAGAAGCGCGTGGAGCGCACCCCGGGCGCCGCGCTCACCGCGGACCTCGGACTGCCCGCCGCGTCGTCCCTCGCCGGACGGTTGATGACGGTGGAGGGCGAGACGCGCCGGGTGACGCTCGGGGAAGGCCCCGACAAGCCCTCGGTGCTCGTGTCGGGCCGCCCCCTGTCGCTGGAGGATCGCACCATCGTCTTCCCTTCGGTGGTGGGCCAGTCCCGCGTGGGACTCATGCGCGTGGACGTGCGCAGCATGCGCGGCAGCCGCGCCCGCTTCTCCGCGCGAGTGGATGCCCGCGAGCCCGAGCCCACCCTCGCCAACCGCCTGCGCTCCTTCAAGCACGGGGAGGCGCCGGACCCCGAGGTCGCCCTGCTGCTGCTCGGCAGCACGGGCCGCTACGTGGCCCTGGTGTACAGCGGCGCGGGGGCCCCGCTGCGGCTGGAGTGGAACCTCGGCGAGAAGCGCGGAATCATGCTCGGCGAGGATTCGCCCGACGGGCCCGTGCAGCTGTCGCTGGAGGTGGACGACGAAGGCGTGCTCGTCGCCTCGGTGGGGACCAAGGAGGACCAGCGCCCCATGGGCGAGCCCCTGCACCTGGGAACGGACTGGCAGAGCAGGCGCTTCGGCGACGAGCCCGTGCCGGCGCTCGGCTGCATCGAGGGCAGGTGTCAGGCGGAGAACTTCACCTATCAGGTGTGGCCCGCGCCCAAGCAGTCCACCACCGCCCAGCTCACCCCGCCGCCGCAGGTCTCCCGGCCACCGCAGGTCTCCCGGCCGGCCGCCGCCCCGGCGAAGCGCGCCCCCCCCAAGTCCAGTTCCTCGAAGGGCAAGCGCTCGAAATAGGCAAGTGCGCGGCCCTCCGCTGCATGCGGATGTGGCCCGGACCCGGGCTTTGAACTATCCCTGGGTCCTCTATGCGCACGCTCATCCGCACCCACCTCGCGCTCCTGCTCGTCACCGGCCTCGTGGCCGGCTGTGCCGCTCACTCCCCCGCCTCCTCCGAGGTGCTCGAACGGGCCGCCACGGCGGCGCGCAATGGGGCTTCCGCTTCGCGCACCCTCGCCTTCGCGGGCTTCCATTCCTGGCTGGTGCAAGGGGATGTGGCAACCGCCCAGGGCCGCTTCGACGAGGCCATCTCCAAGGACCCGGCCGAGCCCTACTCCCTCTACGGTCAGCACCTGCTCGCGCGCCGCGCCGCCCAACCCCGCCGGGCGCTCGACGCCGCGCTGGCGGTGGTCACCCGGGCGCCCCGTCATCCGCTGGCGGTGCCCTCGGCGCGCTACGTGCTGGAGTCGGTGGGCGTGTCGCCCGCGCTGGATGAGATCATCCTCACCGGCCTGCTCGCCGCGCTCGACGCCGGTGCCGCCGGGGAAGCCGCCCAACTGCTGCGCGCGGCCCAGCTCTCGGTGATGGCCTCGCGGCCGGACCGGGCCGCCCAGACGCAGGTGCTCCAGGATCTCGGCGCCGCGGACACGGCCACGCTGCTCGGGCCCTTCTCCGCCTGGCACCTGCTCACCTTCGACGAGCCGCTCGCGCCGGAGAAGGACGGCTCGCTCGCGGGCCCCTTCACCGGCCCCTTCGGCACGCTCGCGCCGCGCATCCTCCACGCGCCCGACGGCCGCCTGGACATCGCGGGCGAGACGAGCCCGGGAGATGTCTACCTGATGGCGGCGGACGTGGAGGTGCCCGAGGCGGGCGTCTACGTGGTACGAGCCGCGTCCGCCTCCTCGTACAAGCTGATGCTGGATGGGCAGCCCGTGCTCGAACGGCGGGCCTTCGCGCGCACCGCGTCCACCGTGGCCGCGCGCTCCCTGCAGCTCGGCGCGGGCCGGCACCGCGTGCTCGTCAAACTGCTGCGCGACCAGCGCCAGGCCTCCGTGTCCCTCACGCTGACGCGCGCGGATGGGCGCCCTTCCGCCCTGCGCTACAGCGCCGCCACCGGGCCCGCGCCCGCCTCGTGGGGCAGTGGACCCAAGGAAGCGCGCGCGGAGCTCGTCTACCCGCGCGCCGAGGACCTGTCCGCGGCGCTCACGGCCGAGGCGGGCACCCTGCTCGCGGACTTCATCGCGGTGCGCGACGGCATGTCGAGGGATCCCGACGGCGCCTGGCGGCTGATGACGCGCCTGGCGAAGCTCTCGCAGACCCCGGCCGTGCTGTCGCTGCGCGCGGAGCTGGCCGTGCAGGACCGGACCATCCCCAGCAAGGTGGCGCGCGGACGCGCGACGCGAGACCTGGAGGCGGTGCTGGCCAAGGACGCGAGCGACGTGGTGGCGCTGATGGTGCGCGCCGAGCTGTCCCTCGGCGACAACCAGCCCACCACGGCACTGGAGACGCTCAAGGTGGCGCGCAAGGCGGCGACGCCCACGGGCTGGCCCGTGATGATGATGGAGGCGCGCGCGGCGGTGGCCCTGGAGCTGGACAGCACGGCGGAGGAGAGCCTGGCGGCGGCGCTCCAGGTGCAGCCGGGCCTGTGCGAGGCCCAGGGGCTGCGCTACAACCTGGCCAAACGCCGCGACGCGGTGGCGCGCACGGACGAGCTGATCACCTCGCTGGAGGGCTGCCCGGGCTCGCTCGCGCGGGCGGCCGAGCACGCGCGGATGCGCGGCGACCTGGAGCGCACCGTCACCCTCTACCGGGAGCAGCTCACGCGCAATCCCGGGGACGGCACCACCGCCCTGTCGCTGGCGGCCGCGCAGGTGGCCCTGCGCCGGTTCGACGATGCCACCGCCACGCTCAAGGAGCTGAGCCTGCTGTGGCCGCGCAACCCCCGGGTGTTGGAGAAGTGGGCGGACGTGCGGGAGCTGGCCGGAGACGCCGCCGGGGCGCTCGCCCTGCGTGAGCAGTCGCTCCTGTTGGATGGGGACAACCTGTCGCTGCGCCGCGCCGTCACGCGCGCGAAGACGGGGCAGGAGGTATTGCAGGCGCACGCCATCAACGGGCGCGAGGCCATCCGCGACTACGAGCAGAACCACGGCCCCGAGGACAGCTCCGCCGCCTACGTGCTGGACGCGGCCGCCACCCAGGTCTTCCCGGATGGCTCCCAGGTCACCCGCATCCACATCATCCAGAAGGCGCTGGAGCAGAGCGGCGTGCAGGAGATCGCCGAGGTGAACCTGCCCTCGGGCGCGCAGCCGCTCGCGGTGCGCACCCTCAAGGCCAATGGCACCGTGCTGGAGCCGGAGAGCATCGAGGGCAAGGACAGCGTCAGCCTGCCGGGTGTGCAGGTGGGCGACTACGTGGAGATCGAGTACCTGCTGGCGGAGCCCTCGCGCGGACCGGCGCAGCCGGGCTTCAAGGCGTCGGACTTCTACTTCAGCGTGGCGAGCATGCCGGACCACCGCGCCACGTACACGGTGGTGGCGCCCAAGGGCACGGGCATGAAGGTGGACGCGCACAACGTCCGGGTGCCGCCGCCCACGGTGAAGGGCGACGAGGAGCTGTTCACCCACGAGGTGCGCGGGGTGCCGCCCCTCATCCCCGAGCCGGATGGCCCCTCGAGCAAGGAATACCTGCCCTTCGTGGTGGTGGGCGCGGGCACCACGGGCAATGACAAGCTGGTGGCGGTGTACGCGGACAGCTTCCTGGAGCGGGGCGCGCTCAACTGGGAGCTGGAGGCCTTCGCGCGCGAGGCGGCCGGGGACAAGCGCGGGCTGGAGGCGGCCCAGGCGCTGTACGCGGCGGTGATGAAGCGCTTCAGTGGCCGGGACGCGGGGCTGACGCAGTCGGCGGCGTCCACGGTGGCGCAGGACCGGGGCAGCCGCATGTGGGCGCTCAAGACGGGGCTGGAGGTGTTGGGGATTCCCACGCGCCTGGCGGCGGTGCGCACCTTCTCGGTGGACCCGGCGGAGTACCTCTTCCCCGAGGAGTCGCTGCTGCCCTACATCGCGCTGCGCGCCGAGGTGCCGGGCACGGGGCCGGTGTGGCTGGACACCACCACGCGCTACGCGCCCTTCGGCCAGCTGCCCGAGACGGCTCTGGGCGAGCGGGACGCGTACCTGCTGCCCGAGCCGGGCCGGGCCCTGGAGAAGGTGAAGACGCCGAAGCTCGAGCCGCAGCCGGGCAAGCAGGTGAAGCTGGAGCTGGAGCTGGACGGGAACGGCCAGCTCGTGGGCCGCGGAGAGGAAGTCTACACGGGCTACGACGCGGCCCAGCTCGCGGAGGCCTTCGAGGCCATCTCCGGCGACCGCCGGCGGCAGGCCCTCCAGAACGCGGTGGGCCGCTACTTCAACGGGGCGGAGCTGACCGAGCTGAAGTTCGATCGCGAGGAGCAGGTGGGCGCCCCCTTCACGGTGCGCTACGGCTTCAAGGCCGCGAACTTCGCGCGCGCGAGCGGCGGGACGCTGGTGCTGCCGCCCATCACCATGCCCGCGACGCTGGGACGGCAGTACGTGCAGCTGAGCACGCGCACCGTGCCTCTGCTCATCGACGACACCGAGGCGAGCACCACGCGGGTGAGCCTGAAGATGCCCTCGGGCTACCGGCTGGCGGATCCCCAGGCGCAACTGAAGACGGAGAGCCCCTTCGGCCGGCTGCTGCGCACGGAGAAGCAGGAGGGCAACACGCTCACCCTCGACGAAACACTGCGCGTGGAACGAGGCCGCATCGCGGTGAAACAGTACGAGGACTTCGCGCACTTCGCGGGCGAAGTGGACCTCATCCAGTCGCGTGACCTGGTGCTCGTGAAGCAATAGCTGGACGGCACCGGCAGCCTACCCGCTCCCCACTGGCTTCCTTTTCAACCAATATGTTAAAAACCGAGAAAACGGGGAAAACCCACCTATTGGTAAGCCAATGAGTTATCCTGCGCCCGCTTGACGATGAGCCAAGCCGCGCGGGTGTCTGTCTGAAAGACACCCGCGACGACATTGCATCCATCTCGAGAGGCGCGCATGAAGAGGAATCCGGTTTCAGGCGGTAGGGGTCTGAGCGGCTGGCGGGGTCTGTGTCTGGCGGTCCACCTGTCGCTCCTCGGCGGGTGCGGGATCCAGGAGCCGCCCCCTCCCGGGGAACAGCCTCCAGTGGTGGAGCCTGGCCCCACCACCCCCACCTCCCCCGCCACTCCGGCCGACGACCCCGCCACTCCCACCCACCCGACTCCGGCGCCGCTCGCCTCGCCCGTGGCCACGAATGGCCAGCTCAAGGTGGTGGGCAATCAAATCCAGAACCAGAATGGCGTGGCCGTCCAGCTCAAGGGAATGAGCCTCTTCTGGAGCCAGTGGGGCAGCGCGTTCTACAACGCCTCCGTCGTCAACTCGCTCGCGGACAACTGGAAGGTCACCGTGGTGCGCGCCGCCATGGCCGTGGAGGAAGGCGGCTATCTCACCAATCCAGCGGCGGAGAAGGCCCGGGTGAAGACCGTCGTCGACGCGGCCATCGCCAAGGGCATCTACGTCATCATCGACTGGCATGATCACAGCGCCACGCAGCACACCGCGCAGTCCAAGGCGTTCTTCACCGAGATGGCGCAGCTCTACAAGAACACCCCCAACGTCATCTTCGAGATCTTCAACGAGCCGGACAACGAGTCCTGGAGCGAGGTGCGCGCCTACGCCGTGGAAATCATTGGCGCCATCCGCGGCGCCGGCGCTCCCAACCTCGTGGTGGTGGGCACGCCGACCTGGTCACAGGGCGTGGACGCGGCCGCCAGCAATCCCATCACCCAGTACCCCAACGTGGCCTATACGCTGCACTTCTACGCGGGCACGCACGGACAATGGCTGCGCGACAGGGCGGCCGCGGCGCTGTCCAGGGGCATCGCCCTGTTCGTGACGGAGTTCGGCACCTGCGACGCGTCCGGCAATGGCAATCTCAACCTCAACGAGAGCCAGCTGTGGATCGACTTCATGAACAGCCGCAAGCTGAGCTGGGCCAACTGGTCGCTGCACGACAAGCCCGAGACTGCCTCCGCGCTCGTCCCCGGCGCGAGCACCACCGGTAACTGGCCCGCCTCGGCCCTCACGCCCTCCGGCACCTTCATCAAGCAGAAGCTGTTGCAGTAATCCGCGACGGGCGGGAGGCCTGAAGCTCCCGGGCCTCCCGCCCGCACCGGCTTGATCCGAAAGAACGCATGGTTCGCGCGTTCCCTCCTGACAGGGTATCCACATGAGAAAAGATACGGCAGCTCGTCAACCCTCCCAAGCTGAAGCCCTCACCCGCACGAAGCCCTCGTTTCACGCCGCTTCGGCCCTCCTCCTCTCCGCCGCCCTGGCCGGCTGCGGCGGCTCGCCCGGCGAGGCGGGCGTCGCGGGCGCGAGTCTGGAGGAAGGCCAGGCGGAGAGCGCGCTCGAGCTCCGCGAAGGCTCGGGGGGCGACACCACCTCCGCCCCCACGCTCGCGTGCGCGCCGCTGTGCAATGGGAGCTGCACCCCCATCGATCTCGCGACCATCAACACCAACGGCGCCATTAATATCGCGCTGACGGACCAGTACGTGTACTACGGCGGCGGCTATGGCTCCGAGGTCAGCAACGACGAGGTAGGCAGGGTCCCCAAGGCCGGCGGCGCGAAGACCGTCCTCATCAATCGGCTCACCTACGTGACCGAGCTCGTGGGAAGCGGCCCATACGCCTACTTCTCCGGCAGTGGTCGCGGCCTCGGGAGCAACTTGAACAGGGTGAACCCTGACGGCACCATCACCGCGCTGCCGGTCACTGGCGGCTACCCGTCGGGGGTGGCGGTGGACTCGACCCATATCTACTGGATCGGCAACAATCAATACAACATCTACGCCCAGCCGCTCTCGGGCGGGACCGCTTCCCTGGTCGTCCCTCATGATCCTGTTCAGGGCGGGCTGCGGACGTCATTGTTCGCGGACGGCGATAGCCTGTACTATCGCGAACTCGGCTCTCTCTCTTCCACCATGAAGGCGCCCAAGTCTGGCGCCGCGGCGCCGATCAAGCTCACTCGCACGAGCTGGTATCTCGACTTCGACGACGCCAACGTCTACTACGCCGCGAGCGGGGTCTACAGAATTCCCAAGAGCGGCGGCACCGCCGTCAAGCTCGCCGCCACGGGGACGAGGGTCGTCGTCGATAGCGAGAGGATCTACTGGCTCGATGGAACAGCCCTCCGGGCGATGTGCAAGGACGGCACCGGCGCCCAGGTCCTGGCGTCCACCGGCGAGTCTTATAACCTCGCCGTGGACAGCACGGGGGTCTACTGGGCTGGCGAGGGCAAGATCCGGAAGATCGCGAAGTAGCCCGGCAGCGCAGCGCGGGGGCGAGCTCGGGAAGGGAGTGCGCGCTTGACCCCTGCGCTCCAGGAGGTGTCAGAGAACTTGTTCCGCTCCCTCGCCGCCTACGAGTCGTCTGACACCTCTCAGCAGACACCTCTCAGCAGCGAACACCTCTCAGCGCACACGCCCTCAACAGGCCTTCCATCCTTCCTATAGGCCTAGTCCACGCAAAGCGCCGCCTGCAGCTTGCCGTCCTCCACGGTGGCGAAGCAGCCACAGGGATCGTTGCTGACCTGGCAGGTTCCGGTGACGGGCGCGTCGGCGGGCGGTTGGCCGTCGGCCGTGTAGCGGCAGGATCCCTGGCAGTCGTCGCCGTCGCGGCAGGCCTTGCCCGCGTCGGCGTAGGGGATGACGCACATCGGGCGGGCCAGCATGCACACGGGGCGGACGGTCCCGCCCTTGGCGGCGCAGGCCTTCGCGTCGATGGCGGGCGTAGGGCCGCCGGGCTGAGCCGGGTGGGAGGCGCCGTCCGGCGCTGGGTGGATCGGCTGCGGGTCGGTGGCTGCTGGCGTGGCGCAGGCGGCGAGGGCGAGAACGGCGGCGAGGATCAGGCGGCGCATGGGGAGAGGATAGCGGGGCCAGCCGCAGGGGTCATCCCTGCCCTGAACGGGACGGATGACAAAGAAAACCTCCGGCGCCTTCATCTGAATGTGGAGGCGGCAGGAATCGAACCCACGCCGGGCGGTGCGAAACTCCCAGCAGAATCGCGCCCTTACCTCGTGACCGCCCGGAATGATTGGAAGTCGGTATCCCGCCACGTCCCCGCTGTGTCCTGCGCTGTCCCAGTACATTCCGCAGGCTCCTGCGACATATTGCGGCAGACACGTGAGGCCCGGCCACTCGGCGCTCTTCGCCACCAGACCCTCTTTCACCCCAGGGGCCAGCACGTAGCGCGACCGGCCTACCAGGGCCGTGTCGTCCAGCCGACTTCCTGACGTGCGGAGACCGCGCGCCGTCTGGACTCACGGGATTGACAATCTTGACGGTTCTTGTCGGACCTCGTGGCGTCTAGGCTCAACCGGTTGTCGTGATGATGGAAGCGGAACGAGGCGCGTTTGAATACAAGGCGCTCATCTGTTTCCCCTCGGGGACCGGTCGTCCAATCATTCCCATCTTCTATTCAGCCGAACCGCGAGCACGGTCCCTCGAGAGTTGTCTTCAGCGGCGAGAGGGATTGGTATTGGTGGGCTGTCTTCGAGATTCGGGGAAGAGATGAGCCAGGTTTTCGGATGGATGCTGGTGGTGAACCTCTGCTGCGCGGTCGGAGCGGCAGCTGGAGAGGAACTGTCGGATGCTCGGCTCCAGGAGGCACAGACGGCCTTCGACGAGGCGACGAAGCTCCGGGAGGAGGGCAAGTACGCCGACGCCTTCGCGCGGGCGGAGCATGCACTCACGCTCCGGGAGGAGTTGCTCGGGGGCTCGCATCCCCTGGTCGGCAAGAGCCTGAACCAGCTCGGGGCCTTTTACGCCAACGGTGGGGGCGGAGACCGTGGCCGGAGTGAGTCCCTTCTCCTGCGCGCGCTCGGGATCCTGGAAGCGACGCTGGGCAAGAACCATCCGGACGTTGCCACCTCTCTGTACTTCTTGAGCCTGTCCTACGAGGAGCGGGGCGAGTATGAGCAGGCGGAAGCCTCCGCCAGGCGCGCCCTCGCCATTCGGGAGGAAACCCTGGGCAAGGACCATCCGGATGTCTCCAGGGCACTCGGTCGTCTGGCCCGCATCTATCGAGAACAGGGATTGTACAGTCGGGCCGAGCCACTCCTTCTCCGCTCGCTCGCCATCGCGGAGCGGACTCTCGGCGAGAATCATCCAGGCGTCGGTAACGCGCTCAACGGCCTCGCCATCCTCTACTGGAAGCAAGGGTTGTATGACCAGGCCGAGCCGCTCTATCAACGCTCGCTCGCCATTCAGGAGGCAGCGCGCGGTAGGAACCATCCCGAGGTGGCTCCGGCTCTCGGCAATCTCGCTCTCTTGTACATGGAGCAGGGGTTGTATGCTCAGGCCGAGCCGCTCTTTCTGCGAAGTCTGGCGCTCCGCGAACAAGCAATGGGCAAGAGCGACCCCGTGGTCGCCCACGTGCTTCAGCAGTTGGCCGTGCTTTACATGAGGAAAGGATTGCCCGATCGGGCCGAGCCGCTCCTTCAGCGTGCGCTGGCGATCTGGGAGTCCCTGGACAAAAACCATCCCGACGCCGTCTACCCGACCGTCACCCTCTCCAATCTCTATTGGAGGCAGGGGTTGTACGCGCGTGCCGAGTCGATCCTTCAACGCGCGCTCGTGCTCTGCGAGTCGTCCCTGGGCAAGCATCCCCTGGTCGCCATCCTGTACAACAATCTGGCCAACCTCTACCTGGATCAGGGGCGGTACGACCGGGCCGAGCCATACGCCCGGCGCGCGCTCGCCATCCGCGAAGCGACCCTGAGCCCGAATCATCCCGATGTCGCCGCCTCGCTCAGGACACTCGGCGAGCTCCATTTGTTCCGGCGCCGGAGCCGCGACGCCTTGCCGCTCCTCACGCGCGCATTCGCCATGGTCGAGTTGCGTCTGCGTCATGAGGCGCTCGGCTTCTCCGAGTCGCGCCTGGCCACGTTCCTCCAGTACCTTCGAGAAGAGGAGGAGCGCATCTACGCGCTCCAGCGCGCGAACCCGGAAGATGCGGGTGTGCGGCGCCTGGCCCTCACCGCGGCCCTGCTCCTGAAGGGCCGCTCCGTCGATGAAACGGCCAAGACCTCGCGTGTCATCTACAGGAGCCTGGGCGCCGAGGCTCACGACATGTTCGAGCGACTGCGTGGGCTCCGCACCCAGCTGACCCAGCTCACGCTCGAGGGCCCCGGCTCGCTCGCCCCCGCGGAGCACCAACGGCGGCTGAGGGAACTCACCCACCAGTGCGATGCCCTCGAGGCCGAACTCGCCCAGCGCTCGGCGCCTCTGCGCGCGCTGGCCGCGCTGCCAGGACCGGAGGTCATCGTGGACCGGGTGGCGGCGGCCCTCCCGCGCGACAGCGCGCTCCTCGAACTCATCTCCTATACGGACCGTCCGCTCGCCCCCAAGGCCGGACACTCGAAGGCGCAGCCTCCGGGTCAGCAGCGCTATCTGGCCCTGGTGCTCTTCCCCAATGGGCGTACCCGTGCCCTCGACCTCGGACCGGCGGCTCCCATCGATACCGCCGCCACAGCCCTGCGTGACGCCCTCGCTCGCCGTGATGCCGCGTTTCAGGCCCCCGCCCAAGTGCTCTATCAACGGGCCTTCCGGCCGCTACTGCCGCTGCTGGGAGACACCCGCCACGTCTTCCTCTCCACGGATGGCCAGCTGGGCCTGGTGCCCTTCACGGCCCTCCATGATGGGCGCCAGTTCCTCGTCGACTCCTTCGACTTCACCTATCTCACCTCCGGGAAGGATCTGCTGCCGCGCTCCCAGCAAGAGGCGCCCTCCCACTCCGTGGTCGTCGTCGCGGATCCGGACTTCGGTGCCCTGCTCCCAGCGCCATCCGCTTCTCCCGCGAACGCGGCGACCCCCGCCGGGCGCTCCTCCTCGCTGGACTCGTTCTTCTCCACGCTGCGCGCGGACGTGGCGGAACACCCATGGACTCCACTGCCCGGCTCGCGCCAGGAGGCCGAGGCCATCCAGCGGCTCGTACCCCAGGCGCAGCTCTTCCTGGGCGCCGAGGCGACCAAGGAGCGGCTGCTGCACCTGCCGACGCCCGGCGTGTTGCACCTCGCCACGCATGGCTTCTTCCTCGAGGCCGCCCCCGCGCCCGAGGGCTCGCGCGGCCTTGGCCACTTCGGTGCGATGGGAGATGGCGCGCCCGTGCCGCTCTCGGCCAACGCGTTGCTGCGCTCTGGCCTGGTCCTCGCGGGTGCCTCGGCGCCCTCAGCCTCCAGCACCGCGAGGACTCCGCCCGAAGTCGCTCTTGTGACGGCTCTCGAGTTGGCGGGCCTGAACCTGTGGGGCACGCAGCTGGTGGTGCTGTCGGCGTGTGACACGGGAAGAGGCGACGTGAAGATTGGCCAGGGCGTCTACGGGCTGCGCCGGGCCTTCGTCGCGGCGGGAGCGGAGACGGTCGTCATGAGCCTGTGGAAGGTGAATGACGAGACGACGCGCGAGCTGATGGAGGCCTACTACCGCAACCTGCTGACGGGACAGGGCAGGGCCGCCGCGCTGCGAGAGGCCATGCGCTCGCTGCGAGCCACCCGACCCCATCCGCACTACTGGGCGCCCTTCATCGCCGTGGGCCGAGACGCTCCGCTGCGCGGACTGGGGCCCACCGCGCCGGAGCCGCCGGAGAAATAGCCCGCGGATTTCGTGCATGATTGCCCAGGTCACCGGCTCCTCGCGTTTGCGGGCCAGGGCTTCACGTCCACCCAAACGAACTCGCAGGAGAGAGAGCTCCCTGCAGCAGCGACTGCGCTGGACGGCGGTCGACGTGCGGCCTCCTCCTCCCCGAAAGCAGCCCTGGTGCGCCTTCCTGGAGGGCTTCTCCCGGGGAAGGTGTCAAAGGGCTCGTCGCCTGCGAATCGCCTGACACCCTTCCCGGCCCGAGCATCTCAAGCGCAACCCGCGACCGTTGGGGCAGGCCTCCACGCGCCAGGCGCTGCGAGAGTTGCGTGAGCAGTACCGCACCTTCGTCACGGCGTTACGACAGGCGGCGGCTCGTTGGAGGCGGGGGGACTTTTCAGCGCCCTTTCCGCCTTTTTCATTCCCGCCACCTGTTGTGTCAGGTCACATCGCTCGAATTCTTTGACACCCTCGAGACACCCTCGAAGAGCAGAGCCGGGCGCCAAGGGCCCCACGCTCCTCACTGCCCGAGCGACGAGGGCGGCTGCTTCGCGCTGAAGGCGGGCGAGTAGCACTTGTCCTGGTGCTCGTAGAGCACGTCCGGGCACGGGGCCTTCAACTCGTGAGGCAACCAGCAGGCACCGACCAACTCGACCTCGGCGTAGCGATGGCAGGGAGGGCGCTTCTGTCCCTTGAAGGGCTCGCGCGGCAGCGGACGGGCGAGTACGGATTGCCCCGCGTCCGCGGTGTCCACGAGCCCGCCATGGGTGGGCGTGTCCGGATTTTCGCCCGCTGCGGGCTCCTCATAGCTCCCAGGCGCGGGCGGGGCGCTCGCCAAAGGCTCTGGGCACTCGGGAGTTGGGGACACCGAGGCCAGACGCACCCTGAGAAGGTGTCCTGAGAAGGTGTCTGAGAAGGTGTCAGACGATTTGTACGGACGCTTCGTAAGAAACTCCAGGAGGTGTCTCCAGGAGGTGTCTGTCTCCAGGAGGTGTCAGAGAACTTGTTCCGATCCCTCACCGCCTACGAGTCGTCTGACACCTCTCAGCGGCCGGTCTGACACCTCTCAGCGGCCGGCGGGCCGGCGGGCTGACGCGGTAGATGGGCGCGGCGAGCACGCCCACGACCCCGCCGGGCGTTGACTGCGCTCCCGTGAAAGGAGCGCGGGCATTCACGCGGCCCGGGCCATAGAATGCATGGCATGTACTTGGTCCCAAGCAAGCCCCCCGCTCCCAGCTGCCCGGAGTGTGGCATTCCGCTGCACGGCCGGAGCACGCGTGAGGGCACCCTGCAGGTGTGTCCCCGGTGCCAGGGCCACTGGGACGCCCGTCCCCAGACGTCGCTCACCCCCCTGCTCACCCAGGCGCTGGAGCAACGCTCGCGGTGGACCCGCGAGGGGCTCTGTGCCCGGGGTCGGCACGAGTCCCGGCCTCCCGACGAGCACTGTTCCCGCTGCCCCGAGGCCTCCCATCGCTGCCCCTCGTGTGCCGCGCGGCTGTTCCCCAGCGAGCTGCGGGGTCAACCGATCGAGGTGTGTCCGCGCTGTCCGGGCCTGTGGATGAGCGCGAGAGCCTGGGTCGCATTGCGCCAGGAACCCGCTCTGGCCTCCCTCGCCGTGAACCTGGGCGCTGGGGGCAGCATCCAGCGGGGTCCCTCTCCCTGGCCCCAGCGGGTGGCGGTCCTCGTCGGCCTCGTGGGCACGGCCGCCGTGTCGGGCGCCTTCGAAGGGCTCCTCCACCTGCTCTGGTCCCTCTTCCGGGGCGGTTGAGTCGACTCATGCCGTCCTTCTACGCTCTGGCGCATGACCCTCCATCGCCCCCTGACGGATCGGCTGCGCGACAGCACCGGCGTGGGCCCGGGGAAGGAGTCAAAGGGGCTCGTCGCCTGCAAATCGTCTGACACCCTTCCCGGGTGGTTCCGCCGTGGAGCCATTCGGGAGATGCTGCCCTCATGAGAACGGTCTCGGTGACACAGCGGGCGATGGCGATGAGCCTTGCCTTCGTACTTGTTTCCTGTAGTGCGGCGCGCCCTCCAGCGATCGGACCCACCGGGCCCCGGGACCTGACCAGGTACGTGATTGTTCTTGAGCGACGAGCAGATGGGCAGGTAGAGCACGCCTGGATTCCGCTGAAGGAATTCGATCTGACGAAGTTCCAGCACGCCATGAACACGATGAACGTCCGTCGAGACATCGTGCGGGTCTCCTCGTCGGGCTTGAATGCGTATTGCGAGGGGCGGCGTGCACAGTGCGAACAGGACTGTCTCAAGAGTAGCAGGCCATTCGCGATTGGTCGCCGCAAATACATGGACACCAGGGGGCAACCGTGGCGCATTGCCAGGGGGTGGTGGTGTCCGGAAAACTGCATGGATGCTTTTGTTGAATGCACGAAGGGCCGCGGCGAGTGGGCAGAGGAGTACGCAGCCGAGTTCGATGCGGTAGAACCCGCCATTGACTGGCTCAAGAAGCATCGCAGGGAGATTGCCGTGGGCACCGTCGTGGTCATTGCCGGTGTCGCCTTCGCCGTCGTGGCCGCTGGTTCGGCAGGCGCGGTACTCGTTCTGACGCCAATCCTGGTCATGGCGGAACGCTCCCCGGGAATGCTCTCCGGAATCGAGCTCGCGGAGGTGTGCAGGTGACAATCTTCGAGGAGCTCACAGGCGCGACGCTTTTCATCGGGACCCGGCGGCGAGCAGCGGAGGCGAAGGGTCGACAGGACGAAGAGAAGCTCTGGCGCTATGTACGCGCATTCAACCACTTCGTCCTCATTACCGGCCAGATCTACCGATTCGAAGACTCACTCGAGGGCAAGGTTCCAACGGAACGTCCTCCCGTCAGCGCACACCTGGGCAAGCATGAGGGGATGCTCGTGGAGCCGGCGGTGGAACTGCTGCTCAAGACCCTGGACGAAACACCCGAGCTCGAACAGAAGCAGCATGTGCGCCTTCTCATCGCCCTCCTCGACTTCATCGCCCGGACTGGACAGCTCGATGAGGCCGAGGACTACTTCATCAATCAACTGGACCATGCCCCAATGGCCATCGCGCACTTCACCAGCCATGAGGAAGCCGAGGCCTGGATGAAGAGCGTCGCAGAACCACCGAGCCCGGTCCGCATCCTCATCGGCGATGCGTATTACCAATTCTGGTATACGCGTGAGGACAATACGCGCGGGATGTATCGCGAATATTGCATAGAGCCGGTGCTGGAGGCGCTGACCGCCAGGGGAATCCCCCCGCGGACTCCTTCGTTCGCCACACACGTGGAGGCGAAGGAATGGTTGATGAGCCACCCAGCCAATCCCTATGCCTTCGTGGTAATCGCCGGGGAGCACTACTTGGCGGTGCATCACCCGAGGCTGAAGCGTCACTCCCTCCACCACGTGGCGTCAGCCCTGAAAGACTGGGAGGAACGCAAGAGGGCCGTGGAGCTCGATACGGCCCTGGAGGCCGCGGCTCCGTCGGATGGAGCCGATGAGTAGCTAGACGCACGGCGGCTCGCGGGGGAGGGTTATGGGTGATGTGGCTGAGAAGGTGTCAGACAATTTGTACGGGACGATTCGTAAGAACTTGTTCCGCTCCCTCGCCGTCTACGAGTCGTCTGACACCTCTCAGGCGGCCTCGTACTCCTCCCAGAGGGCGAGGTACTCGGCGCGGCATGGGCGCTCGGAGAAGACGCGCGAGACGGCTTCCCGCTCGCGCCGCAGCTTCTCCTCGCGGCTCACACCGTCATGGGGAGTGATGTCTCCCGCGCGCGCCTCGCTCGCGTCGTGTAGCAGCGCCATGCGCACCAGCCCCCCCCGCTCGGGGTGGGATGCGCCCTTTTTCCAATTCTCTCATAAGCTGAATATCGCCAAATATCCAACTTCGAATTGCGGTGAGTGAAATCCAATTCTATTCATCATCGCAACTTGGAGTTGCGGTCCATCGCGTGTGCGGAGGGGACCGTTTGCGACTTCTTGGGGGAGAACGACCATGACATCCACGAATGATGCATCCCGGAGACCCGCGACCTTCCTGCTGGCGAGCTCGGGGGCGCCGGGGCATCTGCTTCGCGTCCTGGACCTCGCGCAGCAGCTCACCGCTCGGGGCAACCGGGTGCTGTTCAAGGCGAAGGCGAGCCTGGCGGCCGATGTGAAGGCCGTCGGCGCGGAGCACCTGCCTCATGAGCGGGTGCTCGACGTCCAGGACATTGGCGATCTCGCCCAGTTCACGAGTCTGCCGCCCTGGATGCCGTCGGTCCCCTTCGGCATCACGATGTTCCGGAGCATCGGCCAGGCGAACAACGTCCAGCTCGCGCGAGAGCTGGAGCCTGTCTTGAAGCGCGAGAAGGTGGACTGCGTGGTCCACGACTTCTTCGAGCTGGGCGCGGCCTGGGCCGCCGAGCGCGCCGGCATTCCCTGGGCGAGCGCCGGGAACATGGGTACGGTCCTCACGGCGGATGAGCTGCCGCTGATCTTCAGCACGATGCCGTCCATGAAGCACTTCTTCCGGTTCCCCGCGCTGATGCACCTGCTGATGGGCCAGCTGATGCCGTTGAACGAGGCGAGGGCCCAGCTCGGTCTGTCCCCCTATCGTGGCCGCTCGGCGCACCTCGTCCAGGCCGCGGCCTCGCCCAAGCTCCACATCATCATGGGCCACCGGGGACTCGCCGGGGGCATTTCGCTGCGCGACAACCAGCTCTTCGTCGGGCCAACGACCGCCAACAGCTCCACGAGCCGCAAGGAAGCGCCGCACGTCGAGCCCGGGACCGTGATCGTCAGCACGACGACGACCCATGCGGACAATGGCTTGTTCCGGCGCGTGTTGGAGGCGGTCTCGCCCATGAACGTCCCCGTGCTCGCCACGGCCGCGGGGGCCCAGGACATCCCCTCCGGGCTCGGCTCCCACATCCGTATCGAGCGCTACGTTCCCCACGACGAGGTGTTCCCCAAGGCCCGGGCGTTGATCACCCACGGGGGTTGGGGCGCGGTGGGTCGCGCCCTGTACACGGGTCTGCCCATGCTGGTCATCCCCCTCGTTGGAGACCAGACCCTCAACGCGTCACTGGTCGAGCGCGCGGGGCTCGGGCGCTACCTGCCCTTGGAGAAGGCGACTCCCGAGCGGATCCGCTCCGAGTTGCAGGCGCTCCTTGCCGACGAGTCGCTGCGGGCCCGCGCCCGGAAGGTCTCCTCGGAGATTCAGCAGCTCAAGAGCGGGCAGGTCGCCGCGCGTGCCCTCGAGAAGCTGGCCTTCGAGGGGAACGTGGACGTCGAGAGCATTTCCGCCGCGGCCTAGATTCCGTCGTCGCCACCGCGGACAGCCTTTTGAAGCTCGGGCTGGTCAGGCCAGTTGCATGAGGACTTCGGTCATTCCATCCTCGTGAACCTGATTCCCGGAGATCACGGCCTGGAATCCACACTTCTCGAGGACGCGGATCGACCCGGCGTTGTGGGAAGCGACCCACGCATTCAGCGGCCGGGTGCGCTCGAGCGCGAGAAACTCCGAGAGCGCCCGGGTTGCGATGCCTTTGCCCCAGTGCTCGCGCCCGATCCAATAGCCCACGAGGCGTTTGGCATCCTGCTCCCAACTGCCGATGTTCCCGACGACCACGCCGCCCACCACGATGGTGCGGCTGAGGTTTTCAGGGCGGAGAACGTTCGTGCGCCAGTGGGTCATGAACGCATCGCGCTCCCGCGATTCAAACGCGGCCATGCGCAGCGCCTCGGGGTCGCGCTGGTGTTCGAAGAAGATCGGAAGGTCCTCATCGGTGACGGTGCGGAGGATCATTGTGTGGAGGCAGGAGGCAGGTCTTGGCGTACGTGAAGGGAGCAGGAGGGGTGAGAGCGATTCTGGAGCACCTGGGGTTGCCGATTGCCGGGCGCCCCGGGCTCCTCACTGCCCGAGCGACGAGGGCGGCGGCTTCGCGCTGAAGGCGGGCGAGTAGCATTCACCCTCGTGCTCATAGAGCACGTCCGGGCACGGGGCCTTCAACTTGTGAGGCAACCAGCAGGCACCGACCAACTCGACCTCGGCGTAGCGATGGCAGGGAGGGCGCTTCTGTCCCTTGAAGGGCTCGCGCGGCAGCGGACGGGCGAGTACGGATTGCCCCGCGTCCGCGGTGTCCACGAGCCCGCCATGGGTGGGCATGTCCGGATTGTCGCCCGCCGCGGGCTCCTCGTGGCTCCCATACGCGGGCGGGGCGCTCGCCAAAGGCTCCGGGGTGTTGGGGGTTGGGCAAACCGAGGCCAGACGCACCAGCGCGAAGAGAAGGGCGCACACCATGGCGGCACTCGCCATGCCCCACCCCAGGCTCCACCGGAGGCGGGGCTCGTGGGTGTCGGACACTGCGCGGGCCATGCGCCGCACTTCCTCGAGCACACTCTCCAACGTGAGCAGCAGCGATTCCGCCGACTGCCTGTCCAGGGCCCTGGCCCAGTCGGTGTGCTCCACTTCCATGGCGGAGTAGCCCCGCGAGGCCCAGGAGCCGAAGATCACCCGCCAGTCCTTGCGCGCTGCCGCGTCCTCCTTGGCGGCGTGCTTGCGCACCAGGGCCGTGGCCCCGCTCGTCTCGTGCGTGGCCAGGTAGAGTTCCTCCTGGCTGTCATGGGACTGCTGCACCTGCTCCTGAATCACGTACGGCCCCAATCGCTCCGGTTCATCCCCGCTCGCTTCGGACTTCTTCTCCTCGTCCATGCTTGCTCCTCCTCCCTGACCTCCCCGCCCGCGGGTGGCCAGGAGCCATGGTGTTCGCATGGACCGCGCCTGACTTCCAGGAGGTACTCGGTTCGTCAGGTGGGGGCCTACTCCTGGGGAAGGTGTCTGGCGAAGTCTCGGAGAAGGCGTCTCCACACCCTTTCTGGGACACCCTTCCTGGCCGGGCGCGGAAGGTCATGGCCGGCCGACGGTCTTCTTCTCCGCGCGGTCGAATGCGTCGCGGGCCTGCTGGACCTCGGGACGATGGCGCTGGGCCCACAGGGCGAGCTCGGCCACGGGGGCGAGCAGGGTGTGTCCGAAGGGCGTGAGGTCGTAGTCGACGCGCGGCGGATTCGTCGGGGTCACGGTGCGCTTCACCATGCCGTCGCGTTCCAGGCCGCGCAGGGTGAGGGTCAACATGCGCTGCGAGATGCCCTCGATGGCGCGCTTCAACTCACTGAAGCGCTGGGGGCCCTCCCCGAGGATGACAATCAACAGAACGCTCCACTTGTCGCCGATGCGCGTGAGGATCTCGCGCGTCGCCAGACAGTCCGCATCGAAGCGCCCGGTAATCTTCCCCTTCCCTGGTGACTTCAATGTGCCTCCTTGTCGAGCGGTGCCCGGAACCGCAACATGCCGCCGCTTCCGAAAAGTAACCAGGAACACGAAAGTAACCAAGTCCTCTCGAGGAATCCCCATGTCCATTCGAACCCGTGTCGTCCTCGCCCTGTCGTCCCTGTTGCTCGCGCCGCTCGCGCGGGCGGAGCCTCCGCCGTCCGCACAGCCTGTCATTCACGAGGATCAGCTCAAGAAGCTCGGTGAGCAGCGGCTTCCGGACCCCCTCGTTCGTGTCGATCAGCTCAAGAAGATCAGCGCGCACGTGTCCATCATCCCGGACGGCGGCGTCCCCCTGGTCCCCAACGTCGGCTTCATCCTCGGCGACAAGGCGCTGCTCGTGGTGGACACGGGCCTGGGTGCTCGCAACGGGGCCGCGGTGGCCCGGGTGGCGAAGCGGCTCGCCGACAAGCGCCGCATCTACCTCGTGACCACCCACGCCCATCCCGAGCACGACCTGGGCGCCCAGGCGTTCCCGGCGAACATCACGATGATCCGCTCCGAGGGCGAGGAGAAGGACATCGCGGAGTCTGGCCTCTCCCTGGCGCAGATGTTCTCGCGCATGTCCCCGGTCAATGCCGAGCTGCTCAAGGACGCGCGGTTCCGTGAGGCGGACATCACCTTCCAGGACACGCTGGACCTGGACCTGGGCGCGCTGCGCGTACGCCTGCTGGCCTTCGGCCCGAACCACACGCGGGGCGACACCGGCGTTTGGATCGAAGCCGACCGGGTGCTCTTCTCCGGCGACGTGGCGATGCAGTACACGGCCGCGTTCGCCAGCCCCTCGTCCACCTTCGCCCACTGGCGCAAGACACTCGACGAGGTGGAGGCGCTCAAGCCCTCGATCATCGTGCCCAGCCACGGCCCCGTGGGCGGCCTGGAGTTCGTCGCGGGCTACCGGGACTTCTTCACCTCCATCCAGGAGCGCACGGTGGCGGCCAAGAAGGCGGGCCGCACCGTGGACCAGGCCGTGGCGGAGATCACGAAGGACCTGTCCAGCCGCTACCTCGACCCGATGCGCCTGGATTGGGCGATTCGGGCCGCCTACGCGGAATTCAACTGACCGTCGTGCCAGGCGCTATTGGACGTGATCACTCGCGGAGAGGGACCACGGGGCTGATGGCTCGCTGAGTGACTTTCACCATGTGATCAACGGGGAACGATGCACCCAGGTGTCGTCGCGCACCTGGTCCAAAGCAAACCTCGCGACGTCCGCTCGCGATATGGCTCCGCCATGGAAGCTGGAGAGATCCGTGAGCGCGCGGATCGTGTCGCGGCTGGGCTTGTTGGTCAGGACGGAGGGGCGAACGAGAACCCAGTCGAGCCCGCTGTCCCTGACGATAGCCTCCTGCCGATTCTTGTCGGCGTACACCTTGCGCAAGAGAAGCGGGAAAATCAGGTTGTCGAAAAGAAAGCCGCCGTGCCCAGCACTGTCACCGGCGCCAATCCCCGTGATGCAGACCAGACGTGAGACTTGCTCGATCTTCATTGCGCTCACGAGCGCCCGCGTCGCGGTCGAGAGAAGCGTCACCTCGCGGAACGGGCTGGCCGGTGTGCCGAGTACACTGACGACGGCGTCCCGGCCCTTGAGCGCCTGGCGCAAGGCCATCTCGTCGCGGGCGTCTCCGACGATGAGCGTCGCCCCCTTGAGCTCACTCGCCTTCTCGGCTGAGCGCACGAGCGCGGTGACGTCGTACCCTCGCGCCACCGCCTGGCTGACGATCAGGCGGCCGGTGCCGCCGGTCGCTCCAAGGACCAGTAACTTCGGTGGGGGTGTCCGGATGTTGTCGGTTACGGAATCTCGCATGGTAGCTACCTCGGAAAAGCGGGACGCCTCCTGGGAGGCAGTCCCGTCGTTCATGTCCCTGGTGATGATCAAAGCCGGCCCTCCGCGAGCAGTCCGCGGGTCCGTTTCAGCGTTGACAGCAAGGCGCTCTTGTAGCCCTTGTCGCCGTTCATCCATTCTTGTTCGGCCTGCTCTTCGGGGCCGTTCGGCGCCTTGCCGCGCAGGCCGAGATAGCAGTAGAACCGAAGTTGAAGCGCGCCGGCTTCGTCCTCGAACAGCTCGTTGATGATCGCGCCTTCGCGCGGACCGGTGACCTGGAAGAAGGTCACCTTGCTCTCTGGCTCGAAGGTGATGATTTCGCGCAAATCATCGCCTGCGATCGTGGCTTCACGCACGATGTGCGTCACGCGCTCCTCCACGACCTCGCAACGGGTGCAGATGTTGGGCGGGAGAAACAGACGGGCGTCGCGGGCCTTGAGGACCAGGCCTTTCCATGCCTGCGCGCGGGTCAGCGGGGTCTCGCCCTCCGGATTCACCGGAACCGTGGCGGTTGAATAGATCATGATGGAATTCCTTGTTGTTGGGGTTGCGTATGGCCTGTGGTCAGGCCGAGGCCGCGACCTTGGAGGCGAAGTCGCGAGACCTGTAAATTAGCGATCCACCGCTGGGCCGACAGATGGTATCTTTGGACGGGCCGTCTCACTGGTGGAACGGTCTCCCTGGTGGAACGAATGGATCTGCTTGCCCTCGCTGATTTCAATCTCGTCGCCCGGCACGGAGGGTTCGGACGAGCCGCACGCGCCGCTGGGCGCCCGAAGGCGACCCTGTCCCGCCGGGTCGCGGAACTGGAGGCCAGCCTCGACCTGCGCCTGTTCGAGCGCGGGGCGCGCACACTGAAGCTCACCGAGGAAGGACGGGCGCTCTTCGAGCGAACGGGGGCATTGCTCACCGAGCTCGACGAGACCGCGGCGGCGATCGCTTCGGGTGGGGAAAGGCCGCGAGGCAAGTTGCGGATTAGCGCGCCTCTGCTCTTCTCGCAGACCGCGATGGGTAAGCTCGCGGCCGGCTTCGCGCTGAAATATCCGGAGGTCCGGCTCGAGATCACGACGGAAGATCGGACCGTCGACATTGTCGAGGAAGGTTATGATCTGGTCATCCGGGTCAATCCGGATCCGGATGAAAGCCTTGTCGGACGAATCCTTCTGCGCGATCGGCTGATAGTCGTCGCGAGCCCGGGCCTCGCTCGACCGGCGGCCAAGGTCGCTGTTCCGGCTGTGGTGCGGGGGGCGGGCGACCGGAGTGCAGCCTGGGATGTGCTGGGGCCCACTGGAAGATCACGCATCGCGATAGAGCCAGTCCTTCGCCTGTCATCGCTCATCATGGTCCGCGATGCTGTCCGAGCGGGCGTTGGCGCCGGACGCCTCCCCGTGTCACTCGTCAGTCACGATCTGGCTGCCGGCACGCTGGTGCATTGGGGTGATGCAGACGGGCCAGACATCGCCCTGTGGACGCTCTATCCATCGCGGCGGCTGCTGAGCGCGCGTGTCTCCGCCTTCCTCGACTATTTGAAGGAAGCTTTTCCCATGGGAACGCCTGACGAGCTGGCGGCCTATATCGGGGCGTAAGACGGGTCTCGATCGGGCTCTACCAGACGTAGGAACCGTGCGAAGGCCCCGCCCCTGCCAGAGTCAGGGGTCTGTCGCCCTTGCCACCGCGAAGCTGTCCTCGAAGAGCCGGTAACGAACGATCAGGCCGTTGCGTATCGACAGGTGCAAGGCAAATTCACTCTCGATGATTTTGCCTGTGCGCTTGACGCGTGATGCCAGCGCACCCAGCGCCACGGCCTCGTCGCCGTCGACGACGAGCGAGCGGACCTCGAAGCGGAGCGGTTCGACCTGTTCTCGAAGCGCGCGGAAGAAGTCCGCGACGCCACCTCGCCCCGTTCTTCTCCCTATCCAGGGGACCCTCCGGGTGTCGCCTGGGATATCCCAATCGACCTCCTCACTGAACAGCGACGCGATGGCGTCCGGCTCCGCTCCCGCTCGCAGGCGTGCGAAATAAGCGCTGGCGATGGCGCGGGTATCCGTGTGTTCCGCGGGTTTGCCCCGGAGGAGCCGGACGCGCTCCAGGTCCGCGCTGGTGAAGTCCGGATCGACATAGATATGAACGCGCCGGATCAGCGGCCCCTCGAACTCGAAGACATTGCAGAAGCGGCCCTGGGATATCTCGTTGTCCGGCCAGCGCACACCGCCGCGCGTCACGCCGTGCTCCGTCCCCTCGACCACGATGCTGTCGCCCGAGACCACGTAACGGAAGCCCTCGATATCGTGCTCGATGCTTTCCAGGTAGCTCGTGAGCAGCTGCGAGAATCGTGCGAGCCCGGCCTTGCCTCGGCTCACGCCAAACTTGGGGAAGAACAACTGCACGTCGTCGGTGAAGAGCTCCATGACTCCAGGGTCTCTGCGATCCACCTTCCTGAAATAGTCCTGGACCGCCTTCAACCGGCTGTTGCTGTCGGGTTGCTCCGCCATATCGCCCCTTTATGTAGAACCGGCTACAGAAATAGGGAGCTTGCTGGGGAGCGTCAAGAGATTCTATAATCTCGGCTACAGAAATAGGGCCGACATGACGAATCGAGGAAGACCCCGGAGTTTCGACCGCGATCTCGCACTGCGACGGGCGTTGGAGGTGTTCTGGGCCAAGGGGTACGAAGGCGCACAGATCGCCGATCTCACCTTGGCCATGGGAATCAATCCACCGAGCTTCTACGCGGCCTTCGGTTCGAAGGAGGCCGCTTTTCGCGAGGCGCTCGAGTTGTATCTGGGCACGTCTGGCGCCGGCAGCATGCGAGTCCTGGACGAGGTGGCGACAGTCCAGGAGGCCATCGAGGCCATGTTGAGGGAGAGCGTGGAGAGCGCACTGGCCGCTCCCCACGCGAAGGGCTGTCTGGTTGTCCTGGGGCTCGTCAACTGCGCTCCGGACAACGCGCCGCTCGGCGGCCACCTCGCGGAGATGAGGCACACCACCTTCAGGCGGCTCCAGCAGCGAATCGAGCGGGGAGTGCGGGACGGAGACCTGCCCGCCCACGTCGACACGAAGGCCCTGGCCGCCTTCTATTGCACCGTCATGCAGGGCTTGTCGCTACGGGCCAGGGATGGAGCCTCTCGCGAGGAGCTCCTCGGCACGGTGACCTTGTCGATGAGCACCCTGAACGCCCACAAAACCCCCTCTCCGGCGAATCGCCGGAACAGCCGCACTGGAGCGAGACGCGTCTGACCCATGTACATCGACCATTTGCGAGTCTCTCATCGAGATCGTTGCAGGGAATGATGGCGACGAGGCGATGCCGCAGCTCCATCGATCAAGCTCCTTCACGCCACGAGCTGGCCCTGGACAGCTGGACGAGCAGAACCGATACGAACCCACCATGGAATACCAGTAAAAACAGATTAACCCTTGTTGTTTGTAAGACATTCAGGTAGACAGATCCTCCACTCCATCAGAGAGGACCTGTGTATGGCCATCGTGAATCGTGTCCTATTGATTCTGGTTGTCTGTGCCGCGCAGCTCGCATGGGCCGCTCCGGGCCAGATCGTTGCTCGTCCCATCGGGACGGTGTCGGGGATCAACTACGGTTTCTGGGAGTACCTGCCCCAGGACTACGATGACGATCCGGAGGCGACGTTCCCGCTCGTGATCTTCCTGGGAGGGCTCGGCGAGGCGGGCGATGGAAGTGCCGGTACCACGACGGGGCTCGAGAAGCTCATGAGTCCCACCGCTCCGCCAAAACTCATCCGCAATGGGCGGCATTTCCCGTTCGTGTTGATCTCACCGCAGCGCTTCAACGCCTGGTGGAGCAACGCGGAGCTCGACGCGGTGCTCGAGTTCGCGAAGAGCCACTACCGCGTCGCTCCCTCGCGAGTCTATCTCACGGGGATCTCCGCGGGAGCCATCGTGACCTGGACCTATGCGGCGGCCCATCCCCAGAAGCTCGCCGCCATCGTCCCCATCGCTGGCAATGGCAATGGCGTCAACGTCTGCGCGCTGTGGGATGTGCCGGTGTGGGCGTTCCACGGCACCAGTGACGGGACTGTTTCGTATTGGGGCTCGGTCGATCCGGTCAACAAGCTCAACACCATCTGCACCCCGCGGGCGAGTCCTCCCGCGCAGCTCACGCTCTATTCGGGTGTCGGGCATGACTCCTGGGGGCGCACCTACAGCGGCTCGGCGGGCCACGACATCTATACGTGGATGCTTGGCTACTCCCGCCCTCAGGCCGCTGAATAGTTCCCCCAAACCCAGGGGTGGACCCAACACAGCATCTGCGCCGCCCGGCCACCTCACGCGCGGCAATGACCGGGTGCTCATCCACGGTGATGGCGTGCGCGTTCAACAGCAACGCCCCTGTGACGAGCGCTGCGATTGCGACGACGCCGCGACCTCCACTCCGTCAAGGGGCGGCCGGCGGCTCCTCGCTCATGACGTCGGCCAGCATCCGCATCAACCGGACCAGTTCGTTGAAGTCCTTGAGCGTCCAGTCGCGGAACAAGGTCAATGCCATTTCCTCGCGGGCGGCATCGACGGCGTCCGTCGCCGCCTTCCCACGCGGGGTGATGATCGCCTCGCGTACCCTTTTGTCGGCCGAGCCCGCGCGGCGGTCGACGAGTCCGAGTTCCTCCAGCCTCGCCACCTGGCGGCTGACGGTGGTGTAGTCGCGCCCGACGCGACCGGCGAGATCGCCCACGCCGATCGGCCCCAGCCGCTCGACCAGCACGAGGAGCGGGAAGAGCGCACGCTCGAGCTTCAGTCCCGCCATCTCCAGCAGCGCCACGTCGCGCTCAGGGCGGTTCATCACGCTCACGATGTCGATCAGCGCTCGATGCAGCTCGGGTAGGGACGCCTTGATATGTGCATCATGCACATTTTTCGTTGACACGCGCTCATCTCCTGTAGATATGTGCATAATACACATAGGAGGTGACTGTGGAAGAGCAAAGCCCGATCGCGGTTTTGATCTGCGGTGCCGGTGCCGCCGGTCTCACCCTCGCCATCGACCTGGCACGGCGGGGTGTGCCATTCCGGCTGATCGAGAAGAGGGCTCGTCCGTTCCCCGGTTCGCGGGGCAAGGGGATCCAGCCGCGGACGCAGGAGGTGTTCGAGGATCTCGGCATCATCGACCGGCTCGTGGCGGCCGGCGGCGTCTACCCGCCGTCGCGGGAATATCGTGACGACGGCGGCCATGCCGAATCGGACATGGTCGAGCCCCAGGAGCCGACACCGGCCGAGCCCTACCACCTCGCGCTGATGGTCCCGCAGTTCCTGACCGAGCGGGTGATGCGCGAGCGGCTCGCCGAGTTCGGCCATCATGTCGAGTTCGGATGCGAGCTGGTCGGTTTCGAGCAGGACGCGAGTGGGGTGACGGCGCGCCTCGTGGGTCCCGAGGGCGAGCAGACCGTGCGTGCCCGCTATCTCGTTGGGGCGGACGGAGGGCGCAGCTTCGTGCGAGGCGCGCTCGGCGTGGATTTTCCCGGCAAGACGCTGGGCGTGCGCGCCATGGTGGCGGATGTCCTGCTGACCGGGCTCGACCGTGATGCCTGGCACCAGTTCAACAGGGGTGACATGGAGCGGCAGGTTTCTGTCTGCCCGCTCGCCGGAACCGATCTCTTCCAGCTCCAGGCCCCCATCCCGCTCGAGGGCGAGGTCGACCTCTCGGCCGAGGGGCTCGAGCGGATGGTCGCCAGTCGCACCGGTCGAAGCGGCATCCGCGTACAGTCGGTGTCGTGGGCGTCGGCCTACACGATGAATGCGCGGCTCGCCGAGCGCTATCGCGTCGGTCGGGTGTTCCTGGTCGGCGATGCCGCCCACATCCATCCGCCGACGGGAGGACAGGGCCTCAATACCAGCGTCCAGGACGCCTACAATCTCGGATGGAAGCTCGCGGCGGTGCTCGGCGGCGCTGCGGAGCGCCTGCTCGACAGCTATGAGGAGGAGCGGCGCCCGGTCGCGGAGGCGGTGCTCGGCCTTTCGACCCGCCTGCTCGACGCGATGAAGCGCGGAGTGAACCGTCGAACCCGCGACGTCCGTCAGCTCGACATCGGTTATCCGGAATCGTCGCTGGCGCTCGGGTCATCCGCGCGTCCCGGTGGTTTGTTGGCCGGAGCTCGTGCACCGGACGCGCCCCTGCGCGGAGCCGCTGGCTGCTCCCGACGCCTGTTCGAGCTGTTCGCTGGCCCGCACTGGACGCTGGTGGGTTTCGAAACAAAGCCAGACATCGTCGCGCCACGACGCGGACTGCGCATCCACGAGGTCGGGGTCGGCCGCGAGTTGTCGGACGAAGCGGGGCATCTGCGCGAGGCCTACGGTCTTGCTCCTGGCGAATGGGTGCTCGTGCGGCCAGATGGCTATGTCGGCGCGATCGTCGCCTCCGAGGAGGCCCCTACGCTCGACAGCTATCTCGCGGGGGTTGGTCTGGCGGTCGAAGGAGCAGAAGTGAGGACGGCATGAACCTGGAACTGGCAGGCACGTTGTCCTTGTCCTCCGGGGAGGCGGTCACGGCGGGGTGGCGGCGGCCGAGCTTGCGATAGAGCGTCTTGCGATCCACGCCGAGGATGCTGACACCTCTCAGGCACGCCCAGGCCTGCTTCCGCCGCGCCCAGGGCGTGGGGGTGAAGGTGGAGGGCCCGAGCGCCGCGGCCTTCGGCCTCATCATCGAGTCCATGTACCAGGGCACTGCGCTTCCGGGGCCGGCTGCTGTGGCTGTCGGGCCACCCGTGGCGCGCGGCGGCAGGCGTTCAAGCGCGGCGTGAAACTGGCGCAGGCCCTGGGCATGCCCTACGAGGAAGCGCTGTGTGGGTGGGAGCTGGGCGGGGGCTCCGAGCGAGAGGCGGCCTTCACCCGGGCCCACGAGGGCTTCAACCGCTTGGGGTGCGTGGAGCCCGCGCGCCGGGTGGGGGCGTTGCGCGCGTCCGGCGCCGCCCGGGCGGGCCGAGGGGAATACCGAAGTCCTTTATCGTGTCGGATGCGATCGCGCACATCCACGCCGCCGTCACAGCCAGACACGTGCTCACCATGCCACACCTGCCTCCTCCGCATTCGCCCATGGCCCGCTCGACGCTCATCAAGATGGGGGTGCGCATCGCGGTGGTCATCGCGCTGTCGACGTTCTTCAGCTTCCTGCACATGCGGCAGACGCTGCGGGCCGAGGCCCTGACGCAGCTCTCCCAGTACGTGGAGCAGCGCGGCACCCAGGAGGAGTCCATCTTCCTGCTGGCCGAGGATACCCAGTCGCTGCTCGCCCGAGACATGGAGGAGCGGGTGCGCGCCGCCCCAGCTCCTGACGAGGACGCGCGCTTCGACCGCCTGTTCACGCGGCTGCCCGACGGCACCGTGCGCACCCGGCCCGCGGGCTCCGAGGGCACGCCGAGGGTGGGCGCCTTCATCCCCCCGGGCGTCGCGCTGGATGCCGGGCTGCGCCACCGCGTCCTGGTCGCGCATGACGTGCTCGCCCAGTACGGCCCCGCCTTCCGCGTCCGCTTCGTCGACACCTTCATCACCCTGCCCGAGGGGCCGATGCTCACCTACTGGCCCGAGCGCCCCAACATCAACCTGGAGGTCGAGTCCGGCTTCAATCCGCTCACCCTGGAGTACTTCCAGACGAGCCTGCCCGGCAACAACCCCACGCGGCGGCCAGTTTGGACCCGGGTCTCCAAGGAGGAGGTCTCCGCGAAGTGGATGGTCACGGTCACCACGCCCCTGGACGTGGACGGCCGTTACGTGGCGGCCCTCAGCCATGACGTCATGCTCGAGGAGCTGATCCGCCGCACCCTCAATGACCACCTGCCCCAGTCGTACAACATCCTCTTGCGCGACGACGGCGAGCTCATCGCCCATCCGCGGATGAAGGCGTCCGGCGGGCAGCTCATGAGCGAAGAGGATCAGGAGCACCTGCGCGAGATCATGGAGCGCGTGGGAAACCGCCAGGGCGCGCCCGTGGTGGAGCTGCCCTCTCAAGGGGTGTGGCTCGCCGTGGCGAGGCTGCACGGCACGGACTGGAACTTCGTCACCGTGCTGCCCGAGCACGTGGTGTCCCGGCCCGCCCTCCAGGCGGCGCGCATCGTGCTGCTGCTCGGCGTGCTGTCGCTGCTCCTGGAGCTGCTCCTCATGTCCTGGGTGCTGCGCAAGCAGATCAGCCAGCCTCTGATGGACTTCACCCAGGCCACCGCGCGCATCTCCTCGGGCGACTTCCAGGTGAACCTGGACACCGCGCGCGAGGACGAGCTGGGCCAGCTGGCCAAGGCCTTCGGGGCCATGGCCACCCGGCTGCGCCGCCGCGAGGAGGACCTGCGCGCGGCCAACGAGGGGCTCGAGCAGCGCGTGGAGGAGCGCACGCGCGAGCTCAAGTCAGTCCACCAGCAGCTGGTGCAGACGGCGCGCCGCACGGGCATGGCGGAGATCGCCACCAACGTGCTGCACAACGTGGGCAACGTGCTCAACAGCGTCTACACGTCCTCCCAGGTCGCCAAGGAGCGCGTGCTGGGCATGCGCCTGGACCATGTGAGCCGGGTGGCCCAGATGCTCCAGGCGCGGCAGGCCAATCTCGCCGTCTTCCTCACCGAGGACGAGCGGGGCAAGCTGCTCACGCCCTTTCTCGACAAGCTCGGCCAGAACCTGATGGACGAGCGCCAGGAGGTCATCTCCCTGTTGGAGGACGTCGGCCGCTACACCGAGCACATCGGGGAGATCGTCAAGGTGCAGCAGGACTACGCCCGCACGCCGCGCCTGTACGAGCCGGTGGTGCTCTCGGAGCTGGTGGAGGACGCGCTGCGCATCAACGCCGCGGGCCTCACGCGCCACCACGTGACGGTGGAGCAGCGGCTGGAGCCCGTGCCGCCCATCGTCACGGACAAGCACAAGATGTTGATGATCCTCGTCAACCTGGTGAGCAACGCCAAGTACGCGCTGGATCCCGTGCCCGAGGATTCGCGGCGCCTCGTCGTGCTGCTACGGCGCTCCGCCGAGGGCTCCATCCACATCGCCCTGAGCGACAACGGCATGGGCATCGCGCCCGAGCTGCTCACGCGCATCTTCCAGTATGGCTTCACCACGCGCGAGGAGGGGCATGGCTTTGGCCTGCACTCGAGCGCTCTGGCGGCCCAGGAACTGGGCGGCACCCTCAGGGTGGAGAGCGAGGGCCCCGGCCGGGGCGCCACCTTCACGCTGGTGATTCCCCCACCCCCTGCCCAGGCGGAGACATGAGCACGCACCCGAACCCCAGGCGCCTCCTCGTCATCGACGACTCGGAGGCCATCCACACCGACTTCCGCCGCATCCTCACCGACGAGCCGCTCAAGAGCCGGGGCGAGCTGGACCTGATGGCCGACGCGCTCTTCGGTCCCGAGGCGGCGGGCTCCAGCGTGGACAAGACGGTGGTGGAGGTGGATTCCGCCTACCAGGGCGAGGAGGGCGTGGCCCGGGTGCGCGAGGCGCTGGCCGCGGGCCGGCCCTATGCCCTGGTCTTCCTCGACTACCGGATGCCCCCGGGCTGGAACGGCGCCGAGACGCTGCGGCACCTGCGGCAGGTGGCTCCCACGCTGCCGGTGGTGCTCTGCTCGGCCTACTCGGACTACTCCTGGGCGGAGCTGCAGGCGGAGTTCGGCGAGTCCCGGCTCCTGCGCCAGCTGCGCAAGCCCTTCAACCGGCAGCAGGTGCGCGAGCTGGCCCTGGGTGACTAGAAGCAGCCCTCGCGCAGGTTGATGCCGTACTCCAGGTAGGCCTTGAGGCAGGCCACCGGGGACGCGCTATCGCTTGAGGACCACGAAGGTGTCGTCGGCAAGTGGTTCTGGCACGCCGTGCCATGGCGCCGCACCGGGTTCTCGTATTCGGAGAAAACGAGCCAGACCACGATTGTTTCCAACGAGTCTTTATTTTCCGTTTGCGCCGCTTATACTACATCCGCCGCATTCCCTGCACATTGGAAGACCGGGGCTCGCGCACCAGAGACCGGAGACAGCGGCGCGGAGGACTCTCATGGATGGAATCAGGAACAAGTCGCCCGGACGGTACGCCCCCGCGAGGCAGTCGGGTCAATCTCATGTCCCGGCCAATGTGACGAGGTCTCCCCAATCGTACCCGACACAAGGGCCGGCGCCGACCTCGACCCCGGGCTACCCGGAACAGAGTCAGTACGCTGGGCGGTCGTCGCGAACGTCCCCTTCTTCCCACCACCAGACGCCGTCGCCCCAGGAACAGGCCGCGTACAGTGCACGCACTGGTACAGTGGGCTATGGGCGCGCCTCGCGGACGCCCTCTCCGCCCCCTCCCGCGGTTCCGCCGTGGGGGGTCAAGCCCAACATCCAGCAGTTCTGTGCGGATGTCGCGAAGGAGAACAAGGGGACCCGTCTCACCCAATTCACAGCCCAGGGCTCCTGCCCCGGTACGAATGGTGGGGTCTGCAACGCCATGACCGAGGAGTGGATCAAGCAGGGCGCCCGGAATTCCTCCATGGACCAGGCCTCGGCGGCTTTTACCCAGTCACTGCATCACGGCATGCCGCAACTGATTGACAGGCAAGAGCGATTCAATGGCCGGATGGATGCGCTGCGGAATGAAATGCTGCAGAACAAGGCCGAGAGTGAGCAGCACATGCAGGATCTGCAGGAACTCACCCCTCACATCCAGGCGATGCAAGCGGGGCGGCTCTCGCCCAAGAAGGCGAATCAGGTGAGGAAGTGGGTGGATCAGCTGGAGTCGGACATGCAGGCCACCCAACAAAAGGTCGCCAATACGGGTGCCAGGCTCGCCGAGGCCGAGAAAAACGAGGCGGCGCGCCTCGGAGGAAGGCTGCCGCACACCCAGATGGTGAGCAACAAGAACATCACCCATGACTTCGCCCATGACCTGGACGCCGCCACCCAGAGACCGGGCTTCTATTCCCTGTCTGTGCATTCGAAGGACGGAGGGCCTGGGCACGTCATGGGCATCGAGGTGGGGCCCCATGGTTGCAAGTTCATGGACCCGAACACCGGCGAGTTCGTCATGAAGGATCGCAAGGCCATGCTCAATGTGGCCACGGATCACATTGCCTCGCTCTATATGAATAGCAACGACCGGTTCTCGGTCAGCCACTTCGGGTGATGTGAAGGCAGGCGCCGGGTGTTGGCGCACGGAGCTTCTCGGCGCATCCTGGGTTGTTTTTTCCGCACAAATCGGATTGCTTCGTCGAAGCAATCCTTGTCCGGTCCTGGAAACCCCTCGACGGGACCCCAATGAAGCCGGGGTTCCGGTGCACGCGCTGCTCGCGTCCCCCGGGCATTTCAACGGCGGGTCATGAAGTCGATGAAGGAGCGCACCGCTCCAGTGAGCTGGCGGCGGCTGGGATAGGTGAGGTAGAAACCATCGAACCGCGGCGACCACGATTCCAACACCCGCACCAGCTTGCCCTTCACGAGGAGCGGCTCGACCGAGTCGTCGATGGTGTACGCGAGACCTGCTCCGTCTTGCGCGGCGCGCAACTGGACGGCGAGGTTGTCGACCACCAACGTGCCGTCGACGGGCAGGCTCACGCTCTTGCCGCGCCGCTCGAATTCCCAACGGGTGGCGATGCCATCGGGGCGCCGGGTGCCGATGCAGCGGTGATGCTTGAGCTCGAACGGGGTCTGCGGCGTGCCGCGCGTGCGGAGGTACTTCGGTGATGCGACGACGTAGACCTGCCGGCGGCCGCCGAGCCTGAGCGCGACCATGTCCTTCTCGAGGCGCTCCCCGAGCCGCACGCCGAGGTCGTAACCGCCGCCAGCGAGGTCGACCGTCGAGGAGTTCACGCTCAGCTCGACCTTCACTTCGGGATGGCGGTCGAAGAATTCGCCGAGCACCGGTGCAATCAACGACACCGCCGCCGAGTGTGCGGAGTTGATCTTCACCGTGCCTACCGGCCGGTCGCGGAAGTCTTCGACGACGAGCACTGCCGCATCGAGCTCGCGCAGCGCCGGCCTCAGTCGCTGGAGCAGATGGAGGCCAGCTTCGGTCGGACTCACGCTCCGCGTGGTGCGGTTGAGGAGCCGGACGCCCAAGCGCGTCTCGAGTCGGCGAACGGTGACGCTGAGGACCGGGGCCGTGGTGCGGAGTTCCCGCGCGGCGCGCGCGAAACTCCGGTGCGTTGCGACGGCCTCGAAGGCCGAAAGGTCAGCGAATTCGGGTCCGCGCATTCATTCGTTCTCACGAAAGACAGTCATTCGTGACGTGCATCTTCCGGATCCGACGTGCCGGACGCAAATTCAGCGCTCATGAACATGGAACTTCAGGGGAAACGGGCATTGGTGACGGGCTCCACTTCGGGGCTCGGCGAAGCCATCGCGAAGCAGCTGGCGGCGGAGGGTGTGACGGTCATCGTGCACGGCCGCGACGCGACACGGGCCAGACAGGTGGTCGAGGCCATCGGCGCCGCTGGTGGACGCGCGGAGATGGCCCTCGGAGACCTTTCCACTGACGCGGGGGCCGATGCGGTGCGCGCGGCGGTGGAGGGGGATATCGACATCCTGGTGAACAACGCCGGCGGCTACGCACATGTGGGATGGCTGAAGGCAACGCCGGAGCAGTGGGCCGACGTGTGGCAGCAGAACGTGATCTCCGGCGTGCGGATGATTCGGCACTTCGTTCCCGGAATGCGGGCGCGTGGTTGGGGCCGGGTCATCACCATCGGTGGTGGACTCGCAACACAGCCGGCGCCGACGCAGCCGCACTACAACGCGACACTCGCGGCCCGGCACAACCTCGCGGTCTCGCTCTCGCGTGAGCTCGCGGGAAGTGGCGTGACGTCGAACGCGGTCGCTCCCGGGGCGATTCGGGTGCCAGCGATCGAGGGCTTCATGCGGCACGTGGCCGAAGCGCACGGTTGGGGCACGCAGTGGGATGAGATCGAGCGCGCCGCCGTTCGTGAATTCATTCCCAACGACGTGGGTCGTCTGGGCCGGCCGGAAGAAGTGGCGAATGCGGTGGTGTTCCTGGCGAGCCCTCGCGCGGCGTATGTGACCGGTGCGGTGTTGCGCGTCGACGGCGGGACCATTCGCAGCGTGTGACCTGGTTCAGGTGTCAAAGGACTCGAAACGAGGGACTTGAGCCCCCGGGAAGGTGTCCCGAGCGAGAAGGTGTCCCCGGAGGGGTCGCGTGTTCGTGGTGCTGTAAAGCGCGAAGGAAAGCCGTGTCCCGACGGTTCGCCGTTTCAAGGTCGTCATCACTTGGTGTGTTAGTCTCTTGTTCGCTAGACAATGAGGCACGGGTGGCTTGTCAAGCCGCCTCCGGGAGGCCTGGATGAGGGCAGAGAGGAGGGTGGGTGCCGGCGTCCGAATATCCGCGCGACGCACGACGAACATCGGAATGCGCGTGCCGTCCTTCGAATGGTAGAAGCGCTGCTCGACCACGATGCGATCGAGATCGATCGCAACCTCGGGCCTGGCCCAGATCGTGAGGATACGGCGAGCGACATCAGTCATCGCCGGCACGGTAGAGGCGTGGACCGTCCGACGTGCCATCGACGGAGGTCAACGCCAACCGCGCCGCGCGGATGGCGAGGCCCTCACTGAAGGGCGAGAACTTCAGGTACGGCTCGAGCCGGGGCGAGCCAGCCACCCTCAGCACCGGGGACGAACCGAAGGTGTGCCCATGGCGGAGTGAAGGGTCGCGAACACTCGCGCCCGTTCCCGGCAACCCGTTGTGATCAGGGAAGCAACGAGTCTCGGGCTGTTCGATCCGGAACCCTCGCTCCCCTCACCCCGTTCCTCTTCCAGAGGGGAGCGCTACTCGTGGTTACCCCCCGCGACTCACCGAGGAGAACTGGTCATTGAAGACGTCACCCACATACCAGGTGTTCTCCGAATAGGGGATCGGACCGCCGAAGGCGCCGGAGTCGTAACCGGCGTTCTGGAAGAATCTGGCCGAGCATCCCGAGACGACCTGGACGGCGCTGATCCTATCATTCCAGCCGATGCTCCCAAGGTTGGAGTAGTCGTAGAAGAGCGTGAAGCTGGAGCCGGAATACCCGAAGTGCTCCCAGATCGTGGCGTACTGGGTCCCATGGGTGCCGCAGGCCTGCGCGGACACCTTCCCCGACTCGAGGCTCGCCATCATCTCCGGATGAGAGTCGTAGCAGGAGATGATGCCGTGCCCCAGGTGGTCATCGCAGCTCACCGCCTCTCGGTTCCGCAGCAGCCACTCCAGGGACACCTGGGTTCCGCGGTAGGAGGCCATCACTCCGGACCCCCCCTCCTCGGGGAGCTGGCTCTCCTCCGGCCCGCAGCCCACGGGAGCCACCAGCAGCAGGCCGAGGAGGCCCGCCCAACGCGCTCCACGCGGATTCCTGTCGAAGGACTTGTTGTTCATCTTCGTGTTCATGCGTTCCATGGAGTGTCTCTCTTTCGTCCTGGTTGGGTGAGTGATTCCGTTCACCAGTTCCAAACCCCTGCTCGGCCCTGGTGAGACTCACTCTGCCCAGGACGTCGGGAGAACGCTGTGCGCCGATTCACTGTATAGCCGTGAAGCCCGTCATGGACTCGAGGCCGGCAGCGCATCCAGGACGACAGGCTTGAGCATCCCACCGGAATGCCGTGGTTGGACGCGCAGCTCGACACCTGCGTCACGGCGGGCTGGTGTCCGAGGGCATCTGGGTCAGAGCACTCCAAAACCGGGACCTACCGGCGGCCCGGGCTCGTCCGGAACCACGTGGGCTCGGACCGGACCGTCGTGCCTCCCGTGAACATGCCGCCGGTGAAGAAGGCCTCCTCGAAGAAGTGGTACGGATGGACGAGCTCGGGGCGGCTGGCGGCATCCAGGCGCTCGGCGAGCGGGGCCGGAATCTCCACGTCGAGGGCGCGAAGGTTGCTCTCGAGCCGTCCCGCCCGCCGTGTTGCGCGAAGTACTCGCCGATGAGCTGCTCGCTGGTGCCGCCCGTATAGCCGTCCGCCGTGTCCAGGAAGTTACCGCCCGCCTCCAGGTAGCGCGCCAGGATGCGGTGGGCGGTTTCCTTCGGGCTGCCCCAGCCCCACTCGGTGCCGAAGGTCATGGTGCCCAGGCACAGCGGGCTCACGCGCAGGCCACTGCGGCCCAGCAGGTGGTACTGCGCCAGCGAGTCGATTCGAGGTGTCGTCGTCATGTGTCTCCCCTGTGGATGGCTTCAAACTGCCTTCCAGGGACCCCGAAATGAAGAGGCGGAATCCGCACACACTCTTTAGAATTTCTTAGAAATGGCCCTCACGCCCCTCAATGCCCTGGCCGTGTTCGTCACCGTCGCCCGGCGTCGCAGCTTCACCCAGGCCGCGAAGGAGCTCGGGGTCTCCTCCTCCGCGGTGAGTCAGGCCGTGCGCCAGTTGGAGGAGAAGCTGGGACACGCGCTGCTCGCCCGCACCACGCGCAGCGTGTCACTCACCGAGGCCGGGCGCCAGCTCCTGGAAGACGCCGCGCCGGGTCTCCAATCAGCGCTGGCGGCGCTCGAGCACCTGTCCGCCGATACCACGCAGCTCACGGGCTCGCTTCGCCTGTCGGTGCCCGCGTTCTCGCTGCCGCTCGTGGTCGAGCCCATGTTGGCGAAATTCCTCGAAGTCCATCCACATGTCCACGTCGACGTGTCCGTGCAGGACCGGTTCGTCAACATCGTCCTCTCTGGTCTCCTGTTGGTGGCCCTCGCGTCCGTGAAATGCATGCGTGGTGCCACGACTCCACCCGCTCCCGAAGACACGGCCTCGCCCGCTCCCCCAGGGAGCAGCACAGGAGGCGAGCGTGGCGCCGGAGGCAGGGGCGAGCAAGGACAGGACGCCGCCAGGAGACCAGGTCCTGGTGGCGGGAGGCTCGCTCGGGCCCTACGACCCAGGCCACGCGGAGGTGTACGACCCGAGCATAGGAAGGATGGAAGGCCTGTGGAGAGGTGGTGGACTGGAGCGGAGGGGCCGATGACCATTCAGTGGTGAATCGTCAGAGACCTTGGTTTCGTGCCAACCATGCCGATCAGGCTTCGCGTGAACTGCCTCCTGTTGGTTGTCAGGAGGCAGTTCACATGATGGGTGCACGTTCCGCCGTGCGAGCCTCAGTAGTTGGCCAAGGGGTTCGACACCACGTACATGCGCATGTCTTTGCACCGGCGTGCGAAGAGGTACTTCGGCTGACCAGCGACTGCGCGGACCAACGCGTAGCTGGCGCTGCCTCCTGCGTTGTTCGCGAGCGGCCAGTCGCCAATGAATGACACCGCGGGGCTGTAGTTATGGTTCGACCAGTTCCAGGTGAACTGGCTGCCGGACCAGTCCACGGTGGTGGCCCAGCTCGCACTCGGGCCCTTCTGGATGAAGAACCACTCGTCACGAGAGTCCAGCTGGTCGATGTTGCCCACCAGCAACGCGCCACTGTTGGCCTGCGGGTAGCCCACGCCAGCGATGTTGTTGGCCCCATAGGTGCTCCAGGCCCAATTGAAGCCGTTATTGGCGAAGTTGAAGGTCGTCGCCCAACCGCTCAGCCCCAGGACCTCGTCCTGGCCATCACCGTTGGTGTCGCCGCCGTTGCGCAGGCTGGACCGGTAGCCATACATTCCGTGAGACGTGCTGCCGTACGTGCTCCAGACCCAGTCCCAACTGCTGCCATTGAACCGGAAGAGCGTGATCCACCCGTTCGGGTTCACGCCGAGGATCTCATCCTTGTTGACGGGCGAGTTCCCGCTGTTGTTGACGGTGTCGAAGTTGCCGACCACGAGGTATCCGCCCCCGTTGGCATGCGCGTAGAGCTGGTCCTGGGTGCTGCCATTGCTGCTCCAGCCCCAGTTCCACGTGCCGTTGTCGAAGTGGAACATCGTCACCCACGAGGAGACACCCAGCACCTCGTCCTTGCCGTCTCCGTCGAAGTCGCCGACGACGAGGTTGTTGCGGTACGGGTAGATGCCGCCGCCCGCGCTGGAGCTGCCGTAGTTGCTCCAGCCCCACTCCCAGTCGTTGTTGTGCCAGTGGAACAGGGTCATCCACCCACTCGTGCTGACGGCGAGGATGTCCTCGGCGCCGTCTCCGTCGAAGTCACCGATGTAGTGCTTGGAATAGCCCGCGAGACCCGACTGGCTTGAGGCCGTCCAGACCTTCTGCCAGCCAGGGCTTTGACCGCCGACGGTCACCGTGAGCGTGCTGGAGTCCGCCACCTGGCCCAAAATGTTATAGATACGGAAGGTCACCGTGACCGTCTGGCCGGGCGTGACGTTCGAGGGAAGGATGCCGCTGAGGATGACGTTCGAGCTGCCGATGATCTGCTGGTAGGCACCGGCGACGACACCGTTCCAGGAGGCCTGGAGGTTCTGGATGGTGAAGGGCCCAGACTGCGACAGCGTCATGCGATACATGCCAGAGGCCAGGGCTCCGGAATACGAGCCGTTGGAGTTCACGAAGTTCTGGCCGGAGGGCACCACTGGTTCCGGACAGAACGACACCGTCGCCGCGGAGGAGGCACCGGGCAACACGAGGGCGAGCGCGAGCAGGATCAGAGGAAGACGCATGCAGGTGGGAGCTTCGTGATTTCTCATGAGGGGCCTCGGAGGAGTGCCCTGCGTGGCCTTGTGGCCCGGCGCAGGTGGACAACGAGGCGTCACCAAGCACCGACTGTGCCAGCAGCCAACACGCGCTCGCTCTCCGTCGTCTCCAGGGACAGATGTCCTGTCTCTGTTGCAGCCCAGGCGACAAAACCCGCCTCGCCTGTGACCGCGCTGGTTACAAGTCGGCAGCGCGGCTTCTCCACCGCCTGGCGTACTGCTCGGCCGGCTCCCGCCCGCGGCCCTCCTCGGCCCCTCTGACACCATCACAGCATGCCGGTCCTCCGCATCGAAGTTCGGACCAATCGCTTATGGCAAAATCCATTCCGTTGCGCTAGCAACGAGTTGCCGGGAGGTCGCCACGAGGCAGCGATCCCGGAGATGCGTTCACCAAGGGGTTTCCATGTTTCCAAGAAGCGTCGTACTTGCGGCGGGATGTATTGCATTGACGTTCGGGTGCTCCGGACAACCCGATGAGACGCAGGAGATCGTCGGCAATCTGGTCAAGGCGGGGTTCCCTGCCAATGACATCATGATCGTCGACGGGAAGGTCTACGTCGGGCGGGACGCCGAGGTGTCCCTGGCCGCGTCGCGCGAGATGCTCGGAACCGGCGACACCACCTAGGAGCAATACCGCACCAACAACCTCATCAGCACGTCGCTGTCGAAGATCTGCATCAACGGCTCGACGTTCACCGGCGCGTTCAGCACGGCGCTCGATCTGGCCATCCAGAACTACGACGAGCTGCCACTCACCTTCGCCATGGCGCGCACGCCGAGCACCGGCTGCAGCTTCACCATCAACGCGGTGCTCCAGCCGGGCATGGTGGGAGGATCCGCCGGTTTCCCGTCGGGCGGGCTGCCGTACTCGACGATCAACATCGGTGCCGGACTCGCCTCGTACAGCGTCGACGTCATCGAGCACGTCATCACGCACGAGCTCGGCCACACCATCGGGTTCCGCCACACGGACTACTACAACCGCAGCATCAGCTGCGGCTCCGGCGGTAACGAGGGCGACGCTGGCGTCGGCGCCATTCACATCCCGGGCACGCCGACCAGGGCGAACGTCGGCGGCTCGCTCATGAACTCCTGCTTCCGTTCTGTCGAGACAGGCGAGTTCGCCTCCAGCGACATTACCGCGCTGAAGGCGTTGTACCTCGCGCAGAACAGCGCCTGGCAGTCGGCACCTCAGTTCACTCCGCCCTTCCATCTCTCCTCGGACACCGTGGGCGACCTGGGTGGCCGCTTCGTCGACCTCAACGGCGATGGCCGGGCCGATTTCGCCTACTACCGCTGGATTGACGGGTCCAACCAGCAAGCGGGGGCCTACCTCAACACCGCTGGCACTGGAGCGTTTGTCACGAGCAGAGCTGGCGGACGTGAAGCCAGCGGGAGGGGTGAGCGCGATGGTGGAGCACCTGGGCTTGCCCCCGGCAGGTGCGAGCCTGACCCCGGCGCGAGCGCCACCCCAGGGCGCCTGGTGTTGAGGCTTACGCGGCCACAGCCCAGAGACCTGGTGCCCCTGCCGCGCCCCTCATGAGAGGCAGGCCTGGACAGGCATGCCCAAGGAGGCTGCCTGGCCTCTCCACCGGCCCGGCGCACAGCTCGGCCGGCTCCCGTCCGCGGCCCTCCTCCGCCCCTCTGCACCAGCCCTCCCCCTCAACACGTCCTCTATCCTGCCTATACGTCACGTCAGCCGTGGCAGCCTGATGCGCAGCCCACGCCGCGTTGTTGTCGATGACAGCCTGCGGAGGGAGCTCGGCGACCTGCCGCACCCGGACCTCTGCGCCCAGCGCCTCCGCCTCGTCCCTGATCTCCTTCGCGATGTTCGTCCCGGTTCCGGTCGACGAGTAGTAGATGATCGCGATCTTCGTAGCTTCCATGGTTCCTTCATCCGTCAGCATGTGAGGTGATGTATCACCCTGCCCAGGATGATACATCACCACTCAGCGACGCGTGACCCGCTCGGACAGCATGCGGGCGGAGTCCAGGGAAGAGGGTGAGCGCGCCACCTCGACGGGGCGCGTCGACGTCATTCCGCGAGGTCGGACTCCCGCCCGTCCTTCTCGTCGATGTTGTCGAGAACCGCCTCCGCCACATCGGCCAAGACGTCCAGTTGCCGTGGGCTGAGCACGTCGAAGAACACCTCCCGGATGTCCTGAAGGTGGCGCGGGGCCGCGGCCTGGATGATCTCGCGCCCCGCCTCGGTGAGAGCGACCACGCTCCCGCGGCTATCGTCTTGGCAGGCATGCCGCTCGATGAGGCCGCGGGTGGCCATTCGCGACACCTGATGGATGAGCCGCGTTTTCTCCCAGCGCAGCAGATCGCGCAGCTCGAACACCCGGAGCCGGCCGTCGGGTTGTTGGAAGAGCCCGAACAAGACCGCGAAATCGGCCCAGGAGAGCCCGCTGTCCTGCATGAGCTGTCGACTGATGTGACGGCGCAGGTCGTCCTGCATCCTGAGCAGCCCCGACCATGCGCGTCGCTCACGTTCGTCAAGCTCCTTCATTCAGGTTGCCCTCCACTGTTGTCACGGTTGTCGCGCCCACTCGCATGAGCGCCTCGAGATTCACGATACGCGGGCCCCATCGATGGCGACGGACCGCCGATGCCTCGCGAGCTGCGCGACCCACGCCGTGCGCTGTTGACAAGCGGATATGGGTGATAAATCATATAAGCAGGAAGGTGATATATCACCTATCCACGAGCACGCACCGAGCATGGCTGCTCACGGGACGGGGAGCCCCTCTCGTGGAGGACGTCGTCCGCGACACGGACATCGCGCAGGGATGACACCCCCGCGCACGGAGAAAGGAACCACCATGGGAAGGGTAGAAGGGCGCACTGCCATCGTCACGGGCGGAGGCAAGGGGATGGGCGCGGCCACGGTGCGCCTCCTCGCCGCGGAGGGCGCCAACGTGATCGCGGCCGATGTCGACATCGCGAGCGCCGAGGCGCTCGCCGGCGAACTCGGCCCGAAGGTGACCGCCGCCACTCTCGACGTCAGGTCGCCGGAGTCCTGGTCAGCTGTGGTCGACGGCGCCGAACGGCGCTTCGGTACGGTCGACATCCTCGTCAACAACGCCGGGATCGCCGACCCTGGCGAGCTGAAGGACTGGGATCTCGCACGGATGCAGCGGATGCTGGACGTCAACCTCATCGGTGTGTTCAACGGTGTTCAGGCCGTCGCACCGGGAATGCGGAAGCTCAAGCGGGGTTCGATCGTCAACATCGGCTCGGTGGGCGGCTTCCAGGGCATCCCGCGGATGTCCGGCTACGTCATCGCCAAATGGGGCGTCCGCGGACTCACGAAGACCGCAGCGCTGGAACTCGGCCCATACGGGATCCGCGTCAACGCGGTGCACCCCGGGCAGACCAGGACGCCCATGACCGCCGACGTCGTGTTCGACACCAGCGGCATCGCCCTCGGCCGTGTCGGTGAGCCCGAGGACATCGCGCGCGCCGTGCTCTTCTTCGCTTCCGACGACTCCAGTTTCGTCACCGGTGCGGAGCTCGCCGTCGACGGCGGTCAGCTCGCGGGCCCGGCTGACTACTCAGGGCTGCCCAGGTAGTGGGCGCTCTGCCCATGAGGTGCACCCCCATCGTTCCCTGCCTGGGGCCGGCGTCTACTTGCGCGCCGGCCCCAGCAATTGCGGCAGGCACGTGAGACCCGGCCACTCCGCGCTCCTCTCCACCAGACCCTCCTTCACCCCATGGGCCAGCACGTAGCGCAGCCGTCCCACCAGCGCCGTGTCGTCCAGCACCGGCTCCGCCGAGTAGCGCCGCTCCCAGAAACCTCCACTCCAGTCCACCAGCTTGCCCACCTTAGCGGCCAACCGAGAGCGCCCGCACGCCGCCTGAGGCGGCACCGTCAGCGGCGGCGCGCGCGAGGCGCCGCGGGGAGCTGGGCCGGCTTCGCCGCTGCATCCGCCCGCAGACTGTCCACGATCGAGAACACCCACGGGCGCATCGCCAGCAGCAGGCCGACGCTGTTCCGGCGCTCCGCCGGGAGCGTGACGTCCAGGTCCGCGGCTTCGCGGAACTCCGCGACCACGCGTTCCAGCCTGCGGCGGAGTTGCGCGACTGACGCGTCGCCGAGTTCGCGCAGCTCCAGCGTGAACAGCGCGCCGGGCCCGTCGAAGCGGTCGCGCAGGAACTCCTCGCTGGCCATGTGCATGTAGCGCGCGCGCACCGGGCCATCGTCGCGCCAGGCGAAGTCGCGCGGCACGCGCAACCGCACGTGGTCGCCCGGCAGCAGTTCGATCAGGTCGAGCCGGTCCAGCGCGGCCAGCAACCGTGTGGACTCCACACGGTCCAGCGCGAACGCCTCGCGCACCGCGTCGACGCGCCAGCCCTGGCAGAGCAGGTGGAACATCGTCATCAGCCGCGGCGCATCGGCCAGCGCGGCTTCCTGCACTGGCGACAGGTGCGTGCGTGCGTCGCGCGTCCCGCGCGCGATCCGCGCCAGCTCGAAGAAGTCGATGTCGAGCCGCGCGCAGACGTCCTCGAGCCGGGCGAGGTCCATCCGCCCCGACGACAGCATCCGCTTCACGGTCGGCTCCGACACGCCCAGCGCCTCGGCGAGGTCCGCGTAGCGCCAGCCCCGCGCCTTGAGCAGCTGCTTCAGCGCGGTCATCAATCGGCTTCGATCGTTCATGGCCCCTTCCGTGGCGTGGCGTGCCCCGTTGGGGATCATATCCTGATACTTCCGCGGATCCGATTGCGCCAGAAGATACCCGTTGGCACCGTTGCGGCTTCCGACCCGCAAGGACGCGCCATGCACCCCACCCGCGCCGCCACGCGCCGCACGATCCTCAACGACATCCATTCCCACCTCAACGCGACCGAGGTGGCCGGTGTGCTCACGCCAGCCTCGGTGCTCGAGACCTGCGCCGCCGTGCGCGATTGTGCCCGCCACGGCCGCCCGCTGATCACCGTCGGCACCCGCCACGCGATGGGCGGTCAGCAGTTTCTCTCCGACGGGCTCGTCCTCGACACCGCCGGCCTCGACCGAATCCTCGACTTCGACCCGGTGCGCGGCCTCGTCACGGTCGAGGCCGGTGTCCGCTGGCCGGCGCTGCTCGACTGGCTCGCCGCGCATCCCGACAACCACGCCGGCTGGACCATCCGCCAGAAACAGACCGGCGCCGACCAGTTCAGCCTCGGCGGCGCGCTCGCCTCGAACATCCACGGCCGCGGGCTGCTATTCGCGCCGTTCGTCGAGGATGTCGAATCGATCGTGCTGGTGGACGCGGACGGGCGTTGCGTCGAGGCGGACCGGGCGAACGAGTCGGCGCTGTTCGCGCTCGTGGCCGGCGGCTACGGGCTGTTCGGCGTCGTGGTCCGGCTGCGCCTGCGCCTCGAACGCCGGCAGACCCTGCGGCGCGAGGTACGCCTGTGCCGCAGCGCGGACCTGATGGTGGCGTTCGACGCCGCGATCGCGGCCGGCTGCCGCTTCGGCGACTTCCAGTTCGCGATCGACCCCGCGCACGACGACTTCCTCGACCTCGGCGTGCTGTCCTGCTACCGCCCGGTCTCCGGCCCCGCGCCGGAGGCCAGCACGCAGAAGCACCTCGGGCCGTCCGACTTCGCCGGGCTGTTGCTCCTCGCGCACACGGAACCCTCGCGCGCGTTCGACGCCTATGCCGCATTCTACCTGTCGACGCACGGACAGCGCTATGCCTCGGACACGCAGCAGACCGGCGTCTACCTCGACGGCTACCACCTCGCGGTGGACACGGCTCTCGGTCACCGCGGGTCGGAGATGATCACCGAGCTCTACGTGCCGCGCGAGCGGTTGGCCGACTTCATGGCGCGCGCAGCCGACTCACTGCGCCGGCACCGTGCACGGCCGATCTACGGCACGGTGCGCCTCATCGAGCGCGATCCGACGAGCCTGCTCGCATGGGCGCGGGAACCCTGGGCCTGCATCGTGCTCAACCTGCACGTCCACCATGACGCCGATGGCATCGCCGCGGCGGCCGGCGCCTTCCGCGCGCTGATCGACGATGCGCTCGCGTTCGGCGGCAGCTACTACCTGACCTACCACCGCTGGGCCACGCGCGAGCAGCTGGAGGCCGCGCACCCGCGCATCCACGCGTTCCTCGCGGAAAAGGACGCGCGCGATCCCGCCGGCCGCTGGGACAGCGACTGGCACCGCCACCTGCGCACCCTGCTGGAGGGCCGCGCGTGACCACCATCACGACCGCCATGCTTGTCGCCGCGGCGACCGTCCGCGATGGGCGGCGCTCGCCGCCATTGGATGTCGACATCGCGCGTGGCTGCCTGCGCGCCAGCGGTGCGGGCGGCCGCTTCCTGCTCGGCCTCGCCGACAACGCCGTCGGGCGCCTCCTGCTCGGCCTCGTCGAGCGCCTCGGCGTGCCCGCGCTCGGGGCCCACTTCGCATGGCGCAAGCGGTACATCCGCGACTGGACCGACTTCGCCTGCGGCACCTGGGCGCGCCAGCTGGTGGTGCTCGGCGCAGGGTTCGACGGTCTCGCGGCCGGCATGGTGCGGCGCCATCCGCGCCTGGTCGCGTTCGAGGTCGACCGTCCCGCGAGCCTGGCAACCAAGGCCCGTGCGCTGCGGGCGCTGGATGCGGCCTGTCCGCGCCATGTTCTGCTGCCGGGCGACCTCGCGCGCACGCCGTTGCCCGCATTGCTGTCGGGCGTGCCGGCGTTCGATCCGGCGCGGCCGACGCTGTTCGTCGCCGAGGGACTCCTGATGTATCTCGATCGCGCCCAGGTCGCGGACCTGTTCGCCGGCATGCGCGACGCCTGCGGGAGCACGCCCGAGGTCATCGCGACCGCCATGCTCTGCCCGCCCGGCGGGCGTCCGGCGTTCCTGCGCGCGCGGCGCTGGGTCACGGGTTGGCTGCGCGCGCGCGGCGAACCGTTCCGTTGGGGCATCGCGCCCGGCGCGCTCGCGCGCACCATGGCCGCGTGCGGGCTACAGGTGCACCGGGTCGCGGATGCCGACGACGCCGCCGCGCCCGATCCGTCACCCGGCGAACTGCTGTTCCGCGGGCATCTGTAGGCGAGCGCGGCCGCGATCGCGGCCTGACCACCTCCGTCTCCCAGTCATGGCGGGCACGCTCTCCTTGCGCGTCCATGGCGACCTCTCACCAACGCGACTTCACCCTCGATCCGCCGGACATCGAAATGCCCGGGGGATGCACACAAACCGCGAGAGAGCCACCTGAGCTCATCAACCTCGAGTTCAGCCGTGCCAGCGGTCGTGGAGTGCTGGCGTACGTGAACGAGGCGGGAGGGGTGCGAGCGATTTCGGAGCACCTGGGACTGCCCCCGGCAGGTGCGAGCCTGACCCCGGCGCCTAGGAAGGTGTCAAAGGACTCGTTCCGACATCTCGTCACCTGTCGGGTAGACCGGGGCAGTTGCCCAC